>DASQZL010000036.1:0-11133 GCA_035638715.1 Balneolaceae bacterium | reverse complement strand
CAAGTCCACATCTTCATTTCCGAAAGAAGAATTATATGGTCTCACCAGCCAAATGCGCCGTGCAGCCTCTTCGATTCCATCCAACATTGCCGAAGGATGCGGAAGAAACACGCAAGCACAATTTGCCCGGTTTTTGAATATCGCTTTTGGTTCGGCGTCGGAATTAGAATACCAGCTCATTTTGTCAAAAGATCTATCGTTTATAAATAATGAAGCATTTAGTGAACTCTTTGAAAAAATAACTGAAGTCAAACGCATGCTATATTCATTAATTCAAAAAGTGCAAACTGATAACTAAAAGCTGATGACTGACTTCTGATGCCTGAAAGCTGATAGCTCACTTCAAATCCAATACCTTATTATCGCCGAAGGTATCATAGCTGGAAGTTATTACTTTATCGCCCGGCTGCAGTCCGGAAAGCACTTCAAAATAGTCGGGATTCTGACGGCCCAGTTTGATAGGCTGCCGAACGGCTTTTTGACCATTATCCGTGACTTTATACACCCAGTTGCCGCCCGTCTGCTGGTAAAACCCGCCGCGCGGCAATAGCAGAGCCCGGGTTTTATTCTGGCTCAGCGCCAGCCGAATCTGCAGCGACTGACCTCGCGTCAATTGCGAGGGCGCCTCGCCCTCAAACTTCATATCAACCTTAAATTTTCCATTTTTTACGACCGGGTACACCTTCGTGATTTTGAGGGTATGCTTTTTACCATCGTAGGTAAAACTGCCGTGCAGACCCGTGCGCACACGTGAAAGATTATATTCATCGATATCAGCCCGGACTTTAAAATTATTCAACCGGTCGATTTGTCCCACACGCTGCCCCGACGAAATCGACTGCCCGGGGTTGAGCTGGATGGTCGACAGCTGTCCGGATATGGGGGCCTCAATCACCAGTTTATCCAGAATATGCTGCACGCCGGTAAGGCTGCGCTGCATACGATCAAGCGACTCGTCAATCTGTTGGAGCTGGGTTTTGGCCCGGAGCGAATCCTGTTTATAGGATTTATAAATGAGGTTAAAATTTTTCTTCTGGTATCGGTAATTTTCCTTTGCATTTTCATACGTTTTTTTTGCGATGAGGTTTTTCTGGTATAATTTGCTCTTCCGCTGGTAAGCCGAGCGTGCCAGTCTAAGATTTTTCTGCGCGCTGGCCAGCTGTGTTTCCAGGCTGCGTGAATTTTGCTTGATATTCAGCCGCGAGTTCCGGGTTTGGTTGATTTGATTATAGATTGATGTCTTCTGCTGCAGTACGTTGAGCCTCAGCGACGAATTGGAGAGCGCCAAAATGGTATCACCCTTCTGCACTTTTGCCCCCGATTGTTGGGAAATTTTTTGGACGACGCCGCCTTCGCGGGCATCCAGGTAGACCGTTTGAATGGGTTGAACGGTACCGGTGATCGAAATAAATTCCTGAAACGATCCCTTTTTTACCGTGCTGATAGTCAGTTTTTGTTTATCCACATTGAGGGTAGAGCTCCAGTCCTTGAAAACAAAGGCGTAAATAAAAAGGCCCGCAACGGCGAGCGCTCCGCCGGCCATCGCAATGCGTTTTGTCGTCCATGTCTTGGATTCAATTTTTTTATCCATGCCTCGTTTCGTCATAATATCAGAGTCTCGATCCATCATTTGGTTCTTTAATTCATTATACATAATTAGATAAACAACTACCGTACCATAATGTTGATATCCCGTTTTAAACGTCCTATATAGGTATTTTAAGATATTTACTGTTCGATTTTGTACATTAGTGTACGATATTGGACAATAGAAAATTTTCAATCAGCAATTATCAATAAATAATAAACCTAATGAACCTGCTGGCGCGAATTTGCAATTCGTACCATTTACAATCATTCCGATCCCGAATGTTTTCGGGAGAAAGATTTCAAATGTTGTTAAAGGCTGATACTTGACGAATAGGGATATCCTAATCATCGTTTGAGATCCCTCTTCGCCCAAATTTATGGGCTCATCGGAATGACCCTGGCGCTGAAAATGGAATACTTTTAACCCTGAAGCTGTCCTATTTCAAAGCAAAGCTTCGAAGTGAAATAAATGCTTATTGAATACTGATAGCTGTTAACTGTTTACTGAATTATGGATAAAAAAGGACGCATACTTATTGTAGATGATGACCGCGACGTGCTGCGGGCGGCGAAATTATATTTAAAACAGCACCTCTCACGCATTGATACTGAAGAAAATCCTGAAAATATTCCAGCGCGATTTGAGGATACCGCCTATGATACGGTGCTTTTAGATATGAATTTTACCGAGGGCGTCAGCAGTGGAAAAGAAGGCTTTAAATGGCTGAAAAGAATTCTGGAAATGGATTCGGCTGTAGCCATTGTGCTCATCACCGCTTATGGCGATGTGGAAAAAGCGGTCAAAGCCATAAAAATGGGCGCTACCGATTTTGTACTCAAACCCTGGAAAAACGAAAAGCTGCTGGCCACGATAAATTCGGCTATCCAGCTGTCCCGCTCCCGGCGCAAAGCTGATGCGCTTCAAAGCCGGCAAAAAGAGATCAACGCGCAGCTCGACCGGCCCTATCAAAATATGATCGGCCAAAGCGGGGCGATGCAGGAGGTGTTCAAAACGATTGATAAAGTTGCGCCGACACCGGCAAATGTGCTTATTACCGGCGAGAATGGTACAGGCAAAGAATTGGTGGCCCGCGCGCTTCATCGCCAGTCGCCGCGCTCCGAAGAAGTATTCATCAATGTGGATATCGGATCGATCAGCGAAAGCCTGTTTGAAAGCGAACTGTTCGGCCATGAAAAAGGAGCCTTCACCGATGCAAAGGAAGCACGGCCCGGCCGGTTTGAAGTAGCCCACGGCGGCACGCTTTTTCTCGATGAAATTGGCAATCTACCTTTATCGCTGCAATCCAAATTGCTCAAAGCCATCGAGAATCGTCAAATTACGCGTGTTGGTTCAACCAAACCCGTTGACATTGATATCAGGCTTATTTGCGCAACGAATGAATCAATCGATGATCTTTGTCGGAAAGATCATTTCCGGCAGGATTTGCTGTATCGAATAAATACAATCCATATTGATTTACCGCCGCTGCGGGAACGTACAGGTGACATCCCGCTGCTCGCCCGCCATTTTGTCAATGAATACGACGAAAAATACAACAAAAATATCACCCGTCTTTCGAAGGAAGCCCTTCAGGATCTCAAGTCGTACCGCTGGCCGGGCAATGTCCGCGAGCTGCAACACGCTATAGAACGGGCCATCATCATGGCGGAAGACCAAATTCTGGATACCGATAATTTTTTACTTCATGCATCCAAATCACCCGGGGACGACGACCCGCTGAAAACTAGTAATTATAACCTGGACGAAATCAAGCAGACTGTCATTCGCAAAGCACTGGACAAGCATGATGGCAACATCTCCAACACGGCTGAGGAACTGGGTATTTCCCGCGCCGCGCTGTATCGACGAATTGAGAAATATAATTTATAATAAAGCTGTCAGTTTTCAGGCTTCAGCTATCAGTGAAAATATTGAAAACTGACCGCTGATTGCTGGCACCTGAAAGCTCATCACTATGAAAAACTTCAGGCTACAAATAATATTCCGGGTGTTGGTGCTGGCCGTGACCCTGGCCGTCTGTATTTATCTCTGGTTTGAAACGACGCTCTACCTCAGCGCGGCCCTGATCTCCCTGCTGGCAGTCTATGAAGTCTCCCGGCTTATTCATTACGCCGAGCAGACGAACCGCAAGCTCAACCGGTTTCTCGAATCCATTCGCTATTCCGATTTTTCTCAGTCGTTTTCCGGTCCCAGGCGGGGCGAAACCTTTGAAGAACTGGATGAATCGTTCGCCCGTGTGGCCGAGGCCTTCAAAAAACAACGTATCGCAAAACAGGTGCAGTTTCGCTACATGAAGACCGTGGTGCGGCACATCGGCATCGGATTGATTTCATTCGATCGCAACGGCAACATCGAACTGATGAACAAAGCGGCAAAAAAATTATTCGATGTGGCATCGCTGCGCACAATTGATGATATCGAAAAAATCAGTCCGAGACTGCTGGATGCCATCAAAAATATTGAAGGCAACGACCGGGATGTCGTACAATTATCCATCAACAATAAATCGATGCAGCTGGCCGTGCGTGCCACTGTTTTCCGCCTTCGGGATTCAACATACAAGCTGGTGTCTCTCCAGGATATCAACGCGGAGCTTGAGGAAAAAGAAATGGAAGCCTGGCAAAATTTAACGCAGGTGCTGGCGCATGAAATCATGAACTCGGTGACGCCCATCGCCTCACTTTCGGAAACGGTACAGATGCTGCTCAAAACGCATATCCGGGAAAATGAGGACGGTTACATCATCAATAAAGAAGCCGTTACCGATGTTTCGGATGCTCTGGATACCATCGAAAACCGGAGCGAAGGGCTCATCCGGTTCGTCAATTCGTACCGCGATTTCACCAAAATTCCCGAGCCCGAGCTGGAAACATTTTCTGTAAAAAAACTGCTTCAGCGTGTGCAAAACCTTAATAAGGGCGAAGCTCAAGATCAACAAATTGCAGTGAATTTTTCTGTTGAACCAGATGATCTCAAGCTCACCGCCGATCCTCATTTGATTGAACAGGTGCTGATCAATTTAACCAAGAATGCTTTCCGGGCACTCGGTGATCAGCCGGAAGGTACGCTTCATTTACATAGTGAGCTAACCTCTAAAGGTAGTGTTTGTATTCAGGTGACGGACAACGGGCCGGGCATTCCGCCGGAAAACCTGGATAAAATTTTCATCCCTTTTTACAGCACGCAGCGGCCGTACAAGCAGGGCGGGTCGGGCATCGGACTGAGCCTCTCACGGCAGATTATGCGCGCCCACGGTGGTACGCTCAAGGTTCAATCCATGCCCGGAGAAGGGACCACCTTTAGGCTGCAATTTTGATTGAAGATTGCCAAAGATGGAAGCCATCTGGAGGTACTCCATCGGTATTTATTCTTGGTTTGCGATATAAATTAAGCTCCCGCGGAACTTTTAATGTTTACAAATCTTAAAAATATCAAGTAGTTGGAAGGAAGTTCTCTTCCTCCTGATATGGAGGGCGTTCCGCCGACATATAACTACAAAGAGGCCTTTGCAGAACCCATGTGTCATCCCGATCCGCCCGACTGGCCCTGTGGAATGCCACAACGTGGCCCCGGCAGGCCGGGATTCCACGGGGCTGGCGGAGAGGGATCTCAAGTGATAATACCGTTTATCATCGTAGAAAGGGGATTATCGTGGGTCCCATTTGAGATTCCTCCTCTCCCGACGGCTGTCGGTATCCTCGCAATGACCAAATCTCTGGTATTGTGCCCAAGGCATGCCTGTGGCGCAAAGCTCCCTGCAAAATAAATCCAAAAAATAACTAACATTTCTTTCACCTTTTAATTTTGTCCTTGTATATTACCGAGGCAAGCATGTAATCCGGATGAAACTTCATTATGGATCAAAAACCTACGTTTTCTGTTCTCCTGTCGTTTCAAAACCAGCGGGATGAAGTTGAACCCAGCCTGACGGCGCTCTATGAGCTGGAATCCGTTTCTTTTGAGCTGATCATCATTGATGATGCCTCTTCCGATGGTACGGAAGAAGCCATTCATTCCCTGCTTGATTATTATCAGCACGAACATACTTTTTTCTTTAACCATATAAAACCGGCCGGTCGTGGTAACTGTCTGAATGAAGCCCTGCAAGAGGCCAATACCGATATTATCTGGGCGCCGCAATCCATTCAGAAAATTGACAAGAAACTGCTTCAGGAAGCGATCCAGAATCTTAAAAATGGCGGAGCACCTTGTCTTATTCAAACCACCAAACTGCCTGAAAGCCTATCTGAATGGCCCGACTTTATTTATCGCCAGCAACCTCCCCGGGATGGTTTGATGCTTTGGAATTTAAACCATATTGCTTCATATCATCAATTTTTTGATCCCTACTTAAATCGGTATCAGGCCACAGAGTGGCTTATCCGTACCGGCATGGACATGATGGAGATGAGAAGATCATTTTTTACTCCCGTCGAACGTAAAGAGGAGCCGGAGCCTTCACCCGCCGAGCGACAAGAACTGCTTATGGCACTGCTCAGGCGGCCTCAAACTTCATCAAAAGAACGAAAAAAACTGCTCAGCCTGTTATCTGAACTGCCTCCTGTTGAAGAGCCGGATATCGCAACACAGAGCGATCATGAACTGCTTGAACGCGCGGCGAAACTCAAGATGAAAGGGCAACTCAGTGCGGCCCTTGAATGTGTTGAAAAAGTTCTTGAACACGATCCCGGAAATCCGGAGGCCAAACACCTCAAAATAAAATTATTGGAACGCAAACGGCGATTTGTTGAAGCATCGGAGCTAAAATTTGAACTTGAGGCCGGGAACAAATCCAAAAACGTTCATTCTGATCTGGAAGCTGACGCCATCAAAACAAGCATCATTATCCCTACCGCTGTGCATGGCAGACCGGCGCTGGAAAATTGCCTGATTTCAATACATGAGTATTGCGATCCGAACCAAAATGAACTTATCATCATAGATAATGCCAGTCTGGACGATACGCACGAATACCTGCAACAGCTGAAAGAAAACAAATTTTTTAACTGCCGGATAATTACAAACAACCAAAATAATGGGTTTGCCGCCTCAGTGAACCAGGGGTTAGATGCCGCACGAGGTCAGTATGCGTGCATCATGCATAATGATGTGGAATTTGAGAGTCCTGCGATTACACGGTTTGAGCAACTCATGGATGAGCATCCCGACTATGCTCTGATGGGTCCGCTGGTCGATAACACTCTAAATCAGGATCAACTTATTTCAAACGAGGACCTGTACCAGGATACACTCGAAAAAACGGATTATCTGGACAGTTTTTTTCTCATGTTCCGCTTGGATACGGGTCTCCGCATGGATGAAAAATTCGGCCCGGCATTTTTTGATGATATTGATTTTTCGTTTGAAGCCCGCCGTGAAGGGTATAAAGTCGGTATCGCGCCGGAAATACAGGTGACCCATCACTACGGAAGAACTACTTTTGCCCTGGATCTCGATACCGAAAGCCGGCGATACTGGAAAAATATTACCTATTTTAATGACAAATGGGATATTCAACCCTATTCTGCAGAAGAGCTGCAATCGATGAGCCGGTTTGACCAATTGCTTACACTCGACGAATGGGTCAATCCGCTGTATCCGGAACCAGCCATTAAAGAGAAGTTTGAAGAATTATATACCGAAGAACTCGAAACGGAAATCTTAAAAACAGATCATGATACAGAAACGACGCTCCATCTCATCCATTTGTTGATGGTGATGGAAAAGCGTGAAGTGATGCGCGAGCTTGAAAAACGCATTGACGGTATGGAATTGCCAACCACTTTTATTTATGAAATCATTCGTTTTTATTTCAACAGAAATGTATATTCGCGCTGCCAGCATTATCTGAACCGACTGACCGACAATCAGCGATCACTGACGTCGGAACTTTACCAGCTGGCTATTTTTGTCGATGAGAAAAAGATGGATGAAGCCATTCCGCTGCTCACGGCTTTGCTGGATGAAGCCCCGTCGAATCCGCAGCTCTATAAGTTGGCCAGCGACATTCATTCGTTTGAAGGCAATAGCGAAGAAGCTGCATCGTTTTACAGGCTGGCGCACCAGATTAATCCGTTTGAATTTCCGGAAAAAGAATTCCGGTTGAATACGTAAGGCCATCAAAGCCCGGCGGCTTTTGGTAACCGGGGCCGGTAATGGCAAATTAACAGGACCTGCAACTTGCAGACCAATTTATCGAATATTGAATCATTTAATCCACCTGCCTGGTGTTTAAATGGGCACGTTCACACCATTGCCTGCTCTTTATTTTCGCATCCCGAAAAACCTTCGTTAGAATCAGTGAAAATAGCTACGGGAGACGATGATTTTCTGGAACTGAATGTTATCAGAGCCCGGCAAAAGCGACCGGTCATCGTACTGCTGCATGGACTGGAAGGCTCAGCAAATCGTTACTACATTATTGAACTTATGAAGATGTGCCGCGCGATGAACTATTCTGTTGTGGCTTTAAATTTCAGGGGCTGTGGTTCGCAGCTTAACAAAAGGCGACGGTTTTATCACTCGGGTGAAACGAATGATTTGATGACCGTTTTTAAATGGACGTTGCGACAATTTCCACATTCGCCTATTGGTGCCGTAGGATTCTCTCTGGGCGGCAACGCATTATTAAAATCGCTTGCGGAGCATGGGGATGCACACCCGGCCAAGGCAGCGGTGGCTGTTTCAGTTCCCTACGATTTGAAATTGGGGGCAAAACGCATTCAAAGGGGCTTTACCATGCTCTATGAGCATCTTTTTATACGAAGCATGACGGAAAAACTTCGAAAAAAGCGTGAAATTTTTCCGGACTTGCCCGCCTTTGAAGGATCATCACTCTACCAGTTTGACGAACAGGTTACCGCCCCCCTGCACGGATTTAAAAGTGCTGATGATTATTATACCCGCTGTTCATCAAACCAATTTTTACCCAATATACATCTGCCGACATTGCTGATTCACAGCAAAGCAGATCCACTTTGCCCTCCGGCGATGATTCCGATGTACACCATCAAGCAGAATCCTCACATTGATTACATCATTACGCGTGAAGGCGGGCATGTTGGTTTCCGCAGCAGCCCACCCGGATGGCTCAACAGAACGATTGCGAATTATTTTGCCGAAAAAATTGATTAACTTTAGGCTCAACTTTTTAAAGCTCAAACAAAGTATTTCATGGTTATTATTGTAGGAGCCGGTCCAATTGGCCTGGCCGTCGCCATTGCACTGAAACAGAAAAATATTCCGGTTAAAATTATCGAGCGCGGCTGCTTGGTCAACAGTATCTTTAATTATCCCAAAAATATGACGTTTTTCTCCTCCTCAGAGCGTCTTGAAATTGGTGATGTGCCCTTTATTTCGCACGGGCCCAAACCCACGCGTACGGAAGCCCTTGAATATTACCGGCGGGCCGCCGAGCATTATGAGCTGGATATCAACCTTTATGAAGAGGTGCAGAACGTCTCGGGTGAGGACGGTGCATTTACCGTACAAACCGATAAAGACACTTATTCCGCTTCGAAAATTGTAGTCGCCACAGGCTTTTATGATATCGCCCGGAAAATGCATGTACCCGGTGAAGAACTTGATAAGGTAACCCATTACTACGATCAGGCGCATAAATATGCCTGGCAGGATATTGTTGTTATCGGGGGAGGAAATTCAGCGGTAGATGCAGCGCTTGAGACCTATCGGTCCAACGCTAATGTAACACTGGTGGTACGAGACGCTTCCATCAAGGAATCGGTCAAGTACTGGGTTAAACCCGATATCGAAAACCGGATAAAGAATGGCGAAATACAGGCTTATTTTAATTCGGTTGTCTCGGAAATCACACGGGATGAAGTGACCATCGATACTCCGGAGGGGACGAAAACCATCTCCAATGATTTTGTACTGGCCATGACGGGCTACCAGCCCAACCTTGAAATGATGAAAAAATTTGGCATCGAACTTTCGGATGATAAAAAGAAGATGCCGTTATATAATGAAAATACGCTCGAAACGAATCGGAAAGGCATCTACGTGGCCGGAGTCGTTTGCGGGGGAATGGATACCAGTTCGCTATTTATCGAAAATACGCGAATCCATGCGAAGCATATTTCCGAGGATATCAAGAATAATATGCGGGCAATGGAACTGAAGGGGAAAGCCTAAGCGTGTTGAGATAAGGAACGCCTCATCGCGCTACTTTCCATATGATTTTTCATCATTCAATAAAAAAGAGGGTAAGCAACCTACATCACGCCGCTACGACCTCCTACCGCTGCTACCTTCCGGTCCTGACGGAGTTCAGAGGGAGCTGGCTGCGTAGGGCCTACCCTCAAGTCCTGAAAAATATTAAATTTATCTGTTTTGGTGCAACCAATTATCCCGGATAAATATTCCTGTCTTACTCAATCCGGGAAAATTTTTGTGGAGCTACGGGGATTCGAACCCCGGACCTCTTGCATGCCATGCAAGCGCTCTGGCCAGCTGAGCTATAGCCCCATTTTATTCACCGTGCTCGCTTTATAAACTAATATGTGAGCACCTCAGCTAAAAAATTCCAAAGATCATTATAGTACGCCTTTATTTGGAATTAGCAAAAATAACAGTTTTTTGTATTGAATGCGAACAGAATATTAGTTTTTGTTTCAAATAAAACTATTATTATTTTCAGTTTGATTTACCTTCAAATCATAAATTTCATACCCTAACGCTAACAACAAAAAACTTAACATGAAAAAGACACTCCATTTCTTAGTTGTACTAATGGTCATTTTTGCGGGGGGGACCCTTCAATACGGGTGCAGCTCCTCTAAAAAAGCGACTAAATCGACGCTGGATAGCGACCACGACGGACTAACAAATGCCCAGGAAAAAAAGATCGGGACGAATCCTCATAAAGCGGATACCGATGGCGATGGCCTCACGGATGGACAGGAAGTGAATAAATATCATACCAATCCTACGAATCCGGATACCGATGGTGACGGCCTGACGGATGGACAGGAAGTGAATTCTTATCACACGAATCCTAAAAAGGCTGATACTGACGGAGATGGCCTCAGTGATGGTGCAGAAATTAATAAGTATCATACCAATCCGCTCAAAAAAGATTCTGATGGTGACGGCCTGACTGACGGGCAGGAAGTAAATAAATATCATACCAATCCCAATAAAGTTGATACAGATGGCGACGGTATTTCCGATTACCAGGAAATTCAAAATGGTACAGATCCTAACGACCCCAACAGTCCACCGCGACTGAGTGACAGCGATCTGAAGACCATTCATTTTGCGTTCGATAAATCCAATATTTCTGATCAGGCTGCACGAATATTAACGGACAATGTTCATCAGTTGACGAATGCGCCTAATTTCAATGTCCGTATTGATGGTTACACGGATCACGTTGGTAGCGATCAATACAACCTGCGCCTGAGCCGGCGACGTGCAACGGCTGTAGCCAATTTCTATGAAAATAATGGCATCTCTAAAAGCCGTATTCAAACTCGCGGTCTTGGTAAAGCGCCACATCC
>DASQZL010000035.1:0-17616 GCA_035638715.1 Balneolaceae bacterium | reverse complement strand
AAGTTCCCAAATAGAATGAGGGAGCCCTTCGGGACGAATGCCTACATCTTTAAACTTTAATCCTTTAATAGCACGGTTGAAACTGATATGCGCATTTCCTCCCTCAAATTGCTCCAGTAAAAGTTCTCTAAGGCGTTGTTGTTCTCTCATGATAAGGGGATAAATTTATTCAATATTATTAACAAAAAGAAGGGAATTATAGAACGATGACTCACTGGTTGAAGAGCTTTTTTCAATCAACTATTTATAATATATGGATATTGATCTATACAGATCAAATAAGATTTTAATGGAATGTTTAATGTATAACTAATATATAATTAATAGCAAAATAATTTTAATTAATATAGTATCTTTCATAACTTTAACATTTGAAGAACAACTAAAAAATAACTACAAATAAAGCTTGTTCTGTGCGATGTCAAGGCAAATTGGTAAACTTACGCTTTATTCCGTTGACGATCTCCATGAACAGCTGGGGCTTAGCAAAATGACGATTCGGGCCTATTTGCGTGAAGGCAAAATACGAGCTCGTAAACTGGGGGTAAAATGGTACGTAACAGAATCTGCGTTGCATGAATATTTTGGGGAAACGACATCCCGGGAAAGCAAGCCTGAGCAGAAAAAAAATTACCAATATATTGTAAAGGGAGTAAATGACCTGGTAAGTGAACAGGAATCTTTCGATACCCCGGAAGAAGCCATAGAATGCATCAATAACCAGGCGATTGTAAGTTTGTTTCAGGTTGAAATTGTGGATCAACAAACCGATGAAGTGGTTGAGCTGGTGAAAGCCCGTGATTTTTTAGATCGCTACTAATAAAAACCCTGTATGTATTCCGAAACGGGAGTTTAAAGACAATCTTATTAACCGTAAATTGTATGACAGAATGTTTATGTTGGCATCCTTACCACAGTACTAATTATTTCAAATATTGGATCAATTGAAATAAATATAATTTATGCTTGCAAAAGACGATACGAAATTGGAAATCTTCGGCTTCGGTGATGAGGACGAGGATAAATTTTATTGCCTCGTGAACCTGAAAAAAAGCCCGGAGGGCATAGACCTTAAAAAACTTTCGATGACTGATCCCCGTTCTTTTGATGATACGCTTGATGATATGGGATGCATTTTATTGCTTCGTGGCGATGAGGTCGAAGAGTTGATTAAACGAGAGGATATCACAGAGGCCAACCTCCATGAAGGGCTGTATGAACTGGCGGTGCGGGAAGGCGTTATTGAATAGCGGGAAAAGTGAGTAGCTGGGGGCAAGAAGTAAAAAGCGAGAAGCAAGAAGTGAAACGTGAGACGTCAAGCCTGTTTCACTTTTCACTTCTCGCTTCTAAACCTCGAATGGGCCCTCCTGCTGCCACCAATTCCAGGCCAGAAGAATATTCACCATCGATTTACCATCGGTCATTTTTCCATCATAAACCATTTGAACCGCATCTTCGAAGGAAACCTGTTTGGTTTCAACAAACTCGTCAGAATCTACCTGCTGATCAACTTTATTTAGGTCCCATGCACAAAAAAGGTGAATAATTTCATCCGAATAGCCGATAGTAGGATGAAAACCCGCAAGAAAGTGGATATTCCGGCAAATAAGGCCGGCTTCTTCTTCTAATTCCCGTATAGCTGTTTTTTCCGGTTCTTCGCCTGCATCAATCTTGCCGGCCGGGACCTCGCAAAAAACTTTATCCAGAGGGTAGCGAAATTGCTTGATAAGCATGACGTCTCCATTTGGGAAAACGGGCAACACGGCAGCGGCACCCGGATGCTTGATCCATTCGCGGGTCGATGTAGCGCCATCCGGCAGGCGTACCTCATCAGAAAATGCATGTAGCAACCGACCCTTAAAAACTTCTTTGGAAGTAATTTTTTGCTCTGTCAACTTCTCAGAATCTGTCATTATAAAAATTATCTTAGAGAATCAGGTATACATTTATTAAATCGGGAACAATCATCGAACGTGAATCTAAAAATTAACGCATCGAATTGCTACTACAATAGTAAAAAATTCATTGTGTTGGTAGTGCACATCATTCCAGGAGTTTTTCAAAACTAATAGCAGGAAGAGGGAATATTTCGTACGTCTTTTATGTATATATTAATAGGTAAAGGATGGCCTTAAACTCAATGAATGTTATATTAGTGGTTTATCATGAGTTATATTTCTTTGAATGAAGATTCAGCCATCGGGTATTCTCCCAGTATTTCGTTTTTTTCAATAATCTGTAGCCAACATGTCGGTTTATATTCAAAATATTGCCACTTCTGTGCCTGAATGTAGTTTAAAACAAACGCTGTTGCGTGATAAAATGAAACAGTACGTGAGCAAACATTCGACAACCCGGCGCATTATCCATAAGATCTATTCGAATTCGGGCATTGAAAAACGCCACACTGTGACGAATGATTTTCATTCCAATGGACATTCCAGGCTGTTTTTTAAAAAGGATGGATCGCTGGGGCAGCCTTCAACAAAGACGCGTAACGAGCTGTATGTCCGTCATTCCAAAAAAATATTCGTTGAGGTAGCAAAAAAACTTCTCAGGAAAAATCAGCGCATTAGTAAAGAAGATATTACCCATGTTATTACCGTTTCCTGTACGGGATTTTTTGCCCCCGAGCCCGCTTATGAAATAGTAAAACAGCTCGGTCTATCGACTTCCACCCAGCGCTTTCATGTAGGCTTCATGGGGTGTTTTGCTGCCTTCCCGGCCATGAAGATGGCGCAATCATTTTGCCAGGCCGATCCTGAAGCCACCGTTATGATCATTTCGGTTGAATTATGCTCTTTGCATTTGCAGGACTCCACGGATACCGACCAGCTTATCTCGGCTTCGGTCTTTGCCGACGGCGGAGCCGGAGCACTTATTTCATCACGGGAACCCACTTCTGCGGGGTCGGTCTATCGTATCGAACGTTTTCAGACGTCCATTGCCGAGCAGAGCGAAGAAGATATGGCCTGGACGATTGGTGACACCGGTTTCGAAATGGTACTTTCTACCGCTGTGCCCGATATTATTAAAGGAAATTTGCGCGAATCGATAGCTCCACTGCTGGAGGCCTATAATCTGGATCATGATGAAATCGATCACTGGCCGGTTCACCCGGGCGGTCGTGCGATATTGGATAAGATTGAGGAAAACCTGCAGCTTGAGCCCGCCCAAATTCGTCCCTCGCGACAAGTGTTATCACAATATGGTAATATGAGTAGCGCCACCATTTTGTTTGTACTGCAAAAGCTGCTCGCCACACCTTCTATGAAAAACGAAGAGCGTGCACTGGCAATGGCTTTTGGACCAGGCCTTACGATCGAGAGCGGGTTGCTCACTAAACTGAGCTTGTAAATATGCCTTTATTTCTAACGGAAAGAGAACGGCACGGCCGGGAGCTAATGGATGATCCGAATTGCGACCGGGCGGAACTGTTTAACACTTATCGCCAGTTTTCAGTAGTTAATTCGCTGATCGCCGGGTGGAAGCGAATTTATAAATCGTGTCTCAAACCTCTGATGACTGATTCGGAAAGGTCTTACTCGTTGCTCGATATTGGCTTCGGTGGCGGCGATATTCCGCTCAAGCTTGCAGAATGGGCCGCGAACGATGGCATTGCACTTGATATAACTGCAATTGAAACGGACCAGCGCGCCATTGAATTTGTACAACAGCTTTCGGCGCCGGAGAATGTAGCATTCCGGTACGTTTCTTCCACAGAGTTGATGGCGGAAAATCATCGGTTCGATTTCGTGATTTCAAACCACTTGCTGCATCATTTAGGTGATGAGGAGCTGCCCCGGCTACTGGATGAAGCAAAAAATCTCAGCACTCAAAAAGTAATATTTAATGATATCGAACGGAGTGATCTCGCCTATGGACTATTCAAAGTTTTGTCGCGGCCCATTTTTCGCAGCTCCTTCATCACGCATGATGGACTCGCATCTATCAAACGAAGTTTTACGCTTAAAGAGCTGCAGGATCAAACGCCGGAAGACTGGGAGGTAGAGCGATTATTCCCCTTTCGGCTTCTATTAAGCTATACTCACTGATGATGTTTTTTCATTGCCGAGCTTCTCATTTTCATGGATTTACCGACATCTAATTTCCGGATAAATTTAACCGCTTTATAAAATCGTCTATTTCTGAGCAATCCGTCGATAGTATCCAGTGCGCGCTCTTCGTCGCGCAGCATGCGATTACTGAACAGGCCGTGGATCGTTTTATGGCACTCCCGGCAAATTTCTTTTGTTTTATCACTTTTGCGGCGGGTTTCAAGATGATGATTTTCCATCAGTCAGTCCGGACAATTGCGCTTGCAAAGCGGACATTTTTTCAAATTCATAAAATAAAGTAGCTTTAAATAAATAAATAAACTTTTGAGACTTTCACCCCAAAATCCGTCTTGGACACGTTATATTAACGTCCAACGAAGACAAATAATTTTTTTGCTAATTTCAGAATGTTATTTCACAAAGATCAACCGTCGGGAATCTTAAATTTGGCCCCTTCCCGGCGGCTTGGATGATGACCAAATGCCATGAGCAATAGAACGGATGAAACATATCAGGTTGCCATTGCAGGCGGTGGACCGGTAGGACTTTTTTTAGCGTGCTGTCTGTATGAATCGGGAATATCCTGTGTCATTTTTGAAAAAAGATTGAATCCGATTGCTCATTCCCGTTCTATTGGGATTCAGCCCGTATCGCTTGAATTATTCGAAAAAACAGGATTGGCCAAAACTTTTATTGATGAAGGTATCAAGGTCCAGGAAGGCCGGGCCTTCTGTCACGAAAAGCCGATTGGGAGAATTTCATTCCGTTCTTGCCCGCCACCGTATCCTTTTATTCTAACCCTGCCGCAGCATCGCACCGAAAAAATTTTGGCCAGGCACCTTTGCGATTTGGATGAATCCATTCTTCAGCGCGGGACGAAAGTCACAGCTGTGGAAGAATCAAATCACTACGTACAGCTGCAAATCGACAGGCAGGGACAAAAAAAGCGGGTGCAGGCAAAATTTGTAGTCGGCTGTGATGGCAAAAAAAGCTTTATCCGGCAGGCCGCCGGCATCGATTTTACCGGTAAAATATACGATGATACCTACATAATGGGAGATTTTACAGATAATACTTCTCTTGGTTGTGCTGCAGGTATTTTTTTATGCCGTCAGGGAGTTATTGAATCGTTCCCCTTATCTGAGCAAAAACGACGGTGGGTAGTCAAAACTGCAACCTATCAGCCTAAAATCATAAGAGAAGATATTGAGCGGCGAATTCAGCAACGCATCAATCACGATTTGAGAGGTACCGAGAATTTTATGCTCAGCAGCTTTGGCGTGCAAAAGAAATTCGCCAAAACGATGAATAAAAATCGCATTCTGCTGGCCGGCGACGCGGCTCACGTAATTAGTCCCATTGGCGGACAGGGGATGAATTTAGGCTGGCTGGACGCATGGGATTTATCGCAGGTATTGCAGAAAAAGTTGGCAGACGGTAAGCCGGGGAGAAATCAGTTTGAGGCTTACTCGCGACGGCGGCTCAAAATTGCGGGGAAAGCAGCACGCCGGGCTGAATTCAATATGATGATGGGAAGGGAGACGAATTTTCTGATTGCCAAAAAATATTTTTTGCGGGGACTGTTAAAATCCCCTGCATCCTATCTTTTAGCACGCCTTTTTACTATGCGGGGCTTAAAGCGTTACGTTTTCTAAGGGCGTTGATTCTTGTTCCTCTTCAGTAGTAAATTCAATCATAAAACAGGCGCCATTGCCCCTTTTAATTTCCAGCGACCCATCCAGCTGATTTACGAGGGCCCTGATCATCTCAAAGCCGGTAGAACCGTCATTTTCCAACTGAAAATTATAAGGCAAGCCGGGACCATCATCCTTATATACAATAGTAATATTGTTTTTTTCTTTTGTAAGCTCAATATCAATCCTTCCCTCATCACGTCCAATAAAAGCATATTTATAGCTGTTATGAAGCATTTCATTTAGAATCAAGCCGCAGGAAAGCGCTTTGTAGGCATCCATCATGGCGGGTTCAGTCTGCACGTTAATATCGATATTTCTGTTTCTTTTTTGCAGACTTTCCGAGATACCGTGAACCAGTTTTTTTAAGTAAGTGCCCACTTCCGCCTGCGTATGCGAGCCTTCTCCTGATAAAAGGTCATAAACAACGGCCATTGATTTAATGCGTGACTGTATGTTTTCAAGGATATCCTGGGCTTTTTCGTCTTCGATATCGAGGCTTTCAATTTCCACAATACCCGAAATAAGTGCCAGATCGTTTTTAACACGATGGTAAATTTCTGTTAAGTAGACATCCTGTTCCTTGAGAAGTTCATATTGCTTTCTGGAAGCCTGCGTTCGTTCAATGGCAGTGGCGGCGTGATTGGCAAGCGCCTGGAAAACCGGGATATCCTCTTCAGTTATTTTTGATGATCCATAGCAATTAATAGCCAGGATGACCCCCATTACGTTATTTTTATTATCGAGCAGCGGAGCACCAATAACATTTTGTATTGAAATCTGTTGATCGATATCAGCACCGAAAATAGTGTTATTTTCAGTTTCGTTGTCAATATCATTCGCAACCAACGGAAGCTTGTGTTTGACGATCCATCCGCTGAGGCCCTGATCGTATGGTATACACTCATTTTTAAACTCTTTTTCTAAAGGGCCGGTATTGGATTTTATACAGAGTTCATTTGTTTCTTCATTTAACAGCATAATAGAACTTGCCTCAGTATTCATGAGAGCCCGTGCTGCTGTAGCAATTTCAGCCAGCATTTTTTCCGCATCGTTCAGCCGGTTGAATTGCTCAATTAAATTCAGCAAAGTAATTAACCGATCATTCGATTTTCCATTCAATGCTGATTTATTATAGACAATTCCTCCTATATTCATATTATAACGTCGCATAATTAATCCCCTTCATATAAATTAAGCTGCAAGATAAATCTGCATGATAAACAGATTGAATACTCAACTATGACATCCATATCTAATAATAGAGCCCATTGCCAAGTCGTCAATTATTGTTAGTTTATGACAAAAGTAAAAGAAGTTATAAATCTGTTTAATTCAAAATAATATGGCTTGTATATTACGTTTATTAAAAGAATCTAATTTACAGACATGGTTTGATATCGTTTAACCTATTCGTGCACTTGTAAATACGAATTACATATTTATTAGGGAAAGGGTAGCTGAGAAAAATTGAATTAAAATTTTTTGGATATTTAACTTGTGATGTAGCTCAACCGGAGAGGCTTGAAGGATCATTAAATCCAGAGCAATAATGACCCGTCTGTTTGAGAATTATACTGCCCACGGATAATATTTTTTTCAATGGCCCCGGCAAAATTAATTTTAGAAATTTTGGCAAAATCAGGGAGAATCTTTTTTATTGTATCCCTTTGTGTTTTCGCAGTAGGGTTACTTACGTGCTTAAATGGGTGTCGCCTTACTAAGAGAGGCCGGGAAACTCCGAAAAATTCTATATTTTTAAAAAACGAGCACGATTCCACTCATTATTTTAAGTATAATATTATTTATCCTGATTCTGTCTACATTCCGGCCGTGGCCCATGCGCTGAAAAAATTTGCACTTAAAGAAAAAAAGCAATTTTTACGCTTGCAACCGTCGGATACATCTAAATATCACGTCACCCCGTATGAGTTACGAGTCGAATTTAAAAATGTATTTAGGTCGGCGCGCCTGACCTCGTATCTTGCGAATGCCTACCGGTTTACCGGCGGTGCTCACGGCACCTCATCGGTTAAAACGTTTACCTATGATATAAAGAAGAGACAATTTATAGGATTGAAGGATCTGTTGCAGGACACTACAGCACTGCAGCCGATGAGCCGATATGCCATGGATCAAATAGCCAGGAAAATTTATAAAAAGCATTCGGTGCACGAACTAAAAAAGTTCAACAAAGAGTGGGTGAAGCGGGGAGCAGGCCCACTATCCAAGAACTTCAGCGTCTTTTTTCCGGCGCGGCCTGAAGATAATAAACCGAGTGGATTGGTAATAATTTTTTCCTCATACCAGGTTGGTCCGCACTATATCGGGATGCCTCATATTTTTATTCCCGATTCGGTTTATTATAGTGCGCTAACGCGCGATTATCAGTCTGTTTTTTATGATGAGAAACCTTAAATAAATGTCCCTGACAATAAGAATAACCATCCTATATCATACTAAATATTATACGCAATATTGTTTCAGAATTTAAATCATTCATTCCGTATTTTTGATTGCAAATTGAAAAAATTACTCCTATTTTTCCAAACTTCAAATAAAAGCAATTTCTAAATAAGATTTATCGTGAATACGAATAGTTATAAAACCTTTACGGCTACGCCCGATGATATAGATAAAAAGTGGGTTTTATTCGATGCCGAGGGTCAAATACTCGGGCGCCTGGCAAGTCGGGTGGCTACTATTTTGAGAGGAAAGCACAAACCCGAATTTACACCGCACATGGACACAGGTGACAATGTTATAGTCATCAATGCCGAAAAGATTGAGTTGAGCGGTGATAAGATGCAGGAAAAGCAATATTTTCGTCATACCGGCTATCCCGGAGGAGAACGTTTTACAACGGCGGAAGAAAAAATGGAGAAAGATCCGACTTTCCTGATACGAAATGCAGTTAAGGGCATGCTTCCCAAAAATAAATTAAGCCGGAAGCTGATGTCGAATATGCGCATTTATGCCGGCCCTGAGCATCCGCATGAAGCACAACAACCTGAAAAAATTGAGCTTTAACGAATTTATGGAACAAAAAAATTTTGTAGGACGTCGCAAAACTTCTACCGCACGACTGTATATTCAGTCGGGAACGGGAAATTTTCTGGTAAACGACAAAGAACTGGACGATTATTTTGCTACGAAGGCCCATCGTAATGTGGCTTCGCTGCCCCTTGAGGTAACTGAGACAGAAGATCAGTTTGACATTAAAGTTACCGTCCGCGGCGGAGGTATATCAGGACAATCGGGAGCCATTCAACATGCTCTCGCGCGAGCACTTGATGATTATGATGAAGATTTCCATGGCGTGCTCAAATCGAATGACTTGCTTACCCGCGATGATCGCATGGTTGAACGCAAAAAATACGGTCAGCCCAAGGCACGCAAAAAATCACAGTTTTCGAAACGTTAATGCTGCTTGTTATTGGTGGGGCGTTGTTATGCAACAATTAGCCTTATCGAGAAGCCATTACGGCTAAAGAGTAGCGATAGACAGCTGGCAACATACTAAACAAATCCCAAATCACACATACGCAGCGACTCAGTGCGCCGAGTGCTCCGGCTGAAGTCGGGGTTAGCGCCGGGTGCGACCTGTGTAGAGGCTTAACTCAAAAATAAATATATACTTTACTATGGCAGATGTACCTGAATTACAAGAACTATTAAAGTCTGGTGCCCATTTCGGGCATCTCACCCGCCGTTGGAATCCGAAGATGGAAGATTATATTTTCATGGAGCGCAACGGTATTCATATCATTGACTTAAAGAAAACGCAAAAGTTTTTTGAAGAGGCGCTGGAGGAAGTCACAAAACTTGCCCGTGCCGGGAAGACTATTCTTTTTGTAGGCACCAAAAAACAGTCGCAGGATATTATTAAGACCGAAGCTATCCGCTGTGGCATGCCTTATGTTACCCATCGTTGGCTTGGCGGCATGCTCACGAACTTTACAACCGTTCGCAAAAGCATCTCCCGCATGGAGGAAATTGAGTCTATGCGGACCGACGGCACGTATGATGAGCTGACAAAAAAGGAAACACTGATGCTTGATCGCGAACAGGAAAAGCTGGAACAAACGCTCGGCGGCATTGCCAACATGAATCACTTGCCGGGTGCTGTTTTTGTGGTTGATACCATCAAGGAAAACATCGCGGTGAACGAGGCGGTGAAATTACATATTCCTATTGTAGCGATGGTTGATACCAACAGTGATCCGGATATTCCGGATTACATTATCCCCAGTAATGATGATTCAGCACGGACTATCCAGCTAATCACTGCTAAAATTGCCGATGCGATTATTGAAGGCAATGCCGAACGGGAGGCACAAAATGAAGAACAAGTGCTGGAGCAAGCGGCTGAAAATGCACAAGAACAAGAGCCGGAAGTCAAAGTAAAAACCAAGGCGACCGGTAAACGCCGCAAACGACGCCGGCGAAAAGATAGAGAAGATTCTTCGGATGAAAACGAAGAATGATTTTTAAAACCATCAATGATTAACTTTTTAAGAACTACTGGAACCTGACGATGAGCATTTCTGCACAAGATGTTAAGCAACTACGCGAAAAAACCGGGGCGGGAATTATGGACTGTAAGCAAGCCCTGCAGGAAGCGGATGGAAGTTTTGAGGAGGCGAAAGAAATTCTTCGCAAAAAAGGCCAAAAACTTTCAGAAAAACGCGCTGACCGGCAAGCAAATCAGGGATTAATTGTTACCAAAGTCAGTGAAGACGGAAAGAAAGCCGCTGCGCTGGAAATAAATTGCGAAACAGATTTCGTTGCGCGTAATGATGATTTTCAACAGCGTGCAGCTCAGTTTCTGAAACTTGTCTTTGATGAAGAAATTGAGACGGTTGATAAGCTGCTGGCTACGAAGCTCAACGATTTGACGGTAGCGGATCACCTGAAAGACATGGTGGGCAAAATAGGGGAAAAAATCGAGATCAATAAAATTTTCCTCGTAAAAACAGAGGGAGAAGTTGTTTCTTATGTTCATCCTGGCAATCAGCTGGCCGTGTTAGTAGAATTTGAGGACGAAGTTCCTGATGAGAATGTAGCCAATAATATTGCCATGCAGGTGGCAGCGATGAATCCTATTGCTGTAAACCGTGAAGGGGTGGACGAAAGTGTGATCGAAAAAGAGCTTGAGATTGCCAAAGAGCAACTCCGTAATCAGGGCAAACCGGAGCAAATTGTTGAAAAAGCAGCCAAAGGCAAATTAGGGCGATTTTATGAGGATCATGTACTTCTGGAGCAGAAATTTGTGAAAGATAACAGTATTTCTGTCAAGGAGTATCTAAAGCAAAACGATGCCCCGCTGGTTACCTCGTTTAACCGCATTCAGCTGGGAGAAGAAGAATGAAAATTTTCTTCAAAAAAAGGCTACTATTTTAGTAGCCTTTTTTTTATGCTTAAAATTGAGTGAAGATGAGGGATTTTAATTGGCGGATGATGTTAAAAAATAAGCGCCGAGGAAAATCCATTTTGAGAATTTGGTATAGTCTGGCAGCACACGCTGAAAGATAATATAATAACTGCCTGCAAAAATAGCATCATAACTGTAAGAAGAGGGATTTTTCTTCAAATTCGGTATGATTAGTATAATATCATATAACATTAACTTTCAATCATTACAGTGAGAAGAAATAATTACAAGCGGGTTCTTTTAAAGGTGAGTGGCGAAGCCCTTTTGGGCAAACAGGGACATGGTATTGACGGTGATATTTTAACCCACTATGCGAATGAAATCACCGCTGCCCATGGCGAAGGCTATGAGTTAAGTATCGTGATTGGAGGCGGCAATATTTTCCGGGGTGTGAAGGGAGCCACCAAAGGGATGGACCGCGTTCAAGGTGATTATATGGGCATGCTTGCTACCATGATCAACAGCATGGCATTGCAGGATGCGCTGGAACGAAACGGCGTGCAGACCCGCCTTATGTCTGCTATTCGGATGGAAGAGATAGCCGAACCTTATATTCGCCGTCGTGCCATTCGCCATCTTGAAAAAGGGCGCGTCGTTATCTTTGGGGCGGGTACCGGTAACCCTTATTTTACAACTGATACTGCAGCATCACTGCGAGCTATTGAGATTAATGCCGAGGTTATATTAAAAGGTACCCGGGTTGATGGCATCTTTGACGCTGATCCGGAAAAGGTACCGGACGCACAAAAATTTTCTACCATTACCGGAGATGAGGTACTTGAGCGTCAACTTGATATCATGGACCTGACAGCGTTTACCCTCTGCCGTGAAAATGAAACACCAATCATCGTTTTTAATATGAATGTCCCCGGAAATCTGAATAAAGTGCTTTCCGGCAATAACGAAGTTGGATCAGAAGTTATTTGGGAAAAAGATTAGAATTATTACATTTGACTATGAGGAATTAGCAAAAAATTTCTGTCATTCAAGTTTGAAAAAGTTACAGGTCCGGCATAAGCAATTATAGAAATGGAAATTTTGATATAACAGATTTTTTTGCCAGATTTTGTACATTGTTGAATTGCTGACCTTAACATAAAGAGGCCAAAAAGGATATCGGAAATTTTGCAAGGCCCTCACTGAATGATCTATTATTAATGTAAATTACAGAGTTCTATGATACCTCAAGAGCTACAAACCATTATCAACGAGGCAGACAACCAAATGGATAAATCCGTCCGGTATTTCCGAAAGGAACTGGCGCATGTGCGGGCCGGTGAAGCTCAGACCTCCCTTTTGGATGGGGTGAAAGTGGATTATTATGGCTCACAAACACCTCTTAATCAACTTGCCAATGTGAGTGCGCCGGAAGCACGGTTGCTTACGGTAGAGCCGTACGATAAATCCTCAATAGAGGCGATTGAAAAGGCTATCATGGCCAGCGGCCTGGGTTTAAATCCAAATAATGATGGAAATATCATTCGTATTCCATTACCCATTTTATCGGAAGAACGACGTAAGGAATTGGTAAAACACGTCAAGGGCATTGCGGAGGAAACACATATATCAATTCGCAATGAGAGGCGACAGGCTAATGATGTAATAGAAAAGAAAGTTAAAGACCAGTCACTTTCGGAAGATGCCCTATATGAGGCCGAAGAGGAAGTCCAGGATATTACGGACAAGCACACCGAAAAAGTTGATGAATTGTTGGATAAAAAGACCAGCGAAATTCTGACGGTTTAGGGTAAATTCCAATCATCAAAGAACAAATAGCAAAGATGGCCAACTAAATGGCAGAGCCTCCTTTGTTATTTGAATATTGCCACTTCAAATATACTAAATGTATATATCCGGATTAGAATTACAAGGGTTTAAAAGTTTTGCCTATAAAACCGAGATACAGTTCGATCGGGGCATTACGGCTATTGTCGGTCCCAATGGCTGCGGTAAGTCGAATATCGTAGATTCGTTGCGTTGGGTGCTGGGTGAGCAACGACCGACACATCTGCGTTCCTCAAGCATGTCGAATATTATTTTCAACGGTACGGCTCAGAAAAATGCCCTCGGTATGGCCGAAGTTTCGCTCACCTTTGTCAATAATAAGGGACTGCTGCCGACCGAATACAGCGAAGTAACGATTGGGCGACGGCTTTACCGTTCTGGTGAAAGTGAATACTTGATCAATGGAACCACCTGCCGGCTTAAAGATATCATGGAGCTATTCATGGACACGGGCATGAGTGCCGATGCTTATTCGGTGATTGAGCTCAACATGGTGGAAGAAATCCTGACCAATAAGAATAATGATCGCCGGCGTCTTTTTGAAGAAGCGGCGGGCGTAACCAGCTATAAAGAGAAGCGAAAAAAGACCCTGCGCAAGCTCGATAGCACGCAGGAAGATCTGCAGCGGGTTGAAGATTTAGTGGTCGAAATACGTAAAAAAGTTCGTTCGCTGGAAAGACAGGCTGAAAAAGCCCGGAAAGCACAAAAGTATCAAAAGGAACTTACGCATCTCGACAAAGCCCTCAATAGGCACAAATACGAAAATATTCAGGAAGAGCTGGAGCCGCTAAAGGACCGTATTCAAAATGCCGAGAAGGAGAAGAAAGAAATTTTATCTAAAATTGAAAAGCTTGAAGATGCCGAAGAAAAGGCGCGGGCTGCTCTAAAGGAGAGGGAACAAAATGAGGCCGAAGCCCAGCGCCGGGTCAGCCTGCTTACCTCAACCGTGCGTGAGACAGAAACCGAGCTTCAAATCACCCGTGAAAAAATTAGTACGGAAAAAAATGTTATCAAACAATATACGGATGACATTGACCAGGCAGAACGGGATCTGAAGGAGTTGCGTGAGCTTTTTGAGCGTACGGAAAAAAAACTCAATGATTTTAATACTGAGCTTGCCAAAGCAAAGGAAAATCTTGATGAATCGAAATCAACCTATTCGTCTATTCAGCAGCAGTATGCTCAAAAACGAAAAGCACTGGATGAATTGGAAAAAGAGCACCGGAACGCCAGTGATGAGCTGAATAAGCTGGAAACAAGACGTATTAAAATTGAATCGCGGCTGGAAAATACGGATGAGGAAATCAATCGAATTGATACAGAACGGTCTAATTTAAAAGAGGAGATCCGCCAGCTTCGGGAAAAGAAAGATAATCTTTCGCAAGAAATTGAAGAAGCGCGAAAAATTCGAAAACAGAAAGAAGAAGCCCTGCAACAGGCGAGAGAAAAACGTGAACAGCTGGGCCGGCAACAGAATGAGCTTAAGGACAATATTCGCAAGTATCAGAGCCGTTATGATTCATTGCAGTCGGAAATAAGCCTGCTACGGGAAATTGCCCAGTCGAATGAAGCGTTTCCGACAAGCGTAAAATACCTGCTTGAAAATCACGCCGGCGATTTTGAACTGCTTGAAGTCGTTTCTAACCTTCTTTCGACAGATGAAGAACACGCGGTAGCACTTGAGGCGGCGCTTGGTAGTGCACTTAATTTTTTAGTGGTACAATCGGTTGAGGATGCCCGCCGGGCCGCGCAAATTCTCAGAGAAAAAGAAAAAGGTCAGGCTACGTTTATTCCGCTCGACCAGCTCGCCAGCCATTATGAAACGCGGACGAATGCACTTGCTCATATTGTGGAAACGCCCAAAAAATTCAGTGCCATCAATGAATTGTTGCTTGGTGAAGTGGTTATGTATGAATCGCTGGAAAAAGGATTTGAAAAGCGTGATGAGCATACGGTCGCCGTCACCACCAATGGAGAGGTGATCACCAATCGTCAATTTTTAAGAAGTGGCAGCACGGGTAAAAATGCCGGTATGCGTGTTGGTCTGAAAGACAAAATTGAGAAGCTTGAGGAAAAATCTTCAGCCGTAACGCAGAAAATCAACGAAGCGCAGGAGAAATTGCAGAGCCTGCAGGCATCTCACCGGGAAATTGATTTACAGGCGCTTGAGAAGGCATTAAATAAAAGCCAGAAGAATGTCCGCAAGAAAGAAGACTTGTTTAACAGCTATAAATCAAAGATTCCGGTGCATCAGGCAAATATTAAGGAGCTGGAGCATCGGGCAGAATCACTTGCTGATAACAAAAATTCATCGGGAGATGCGCTCGAAAAGCTGAAACCGAAGAAAAAGAAGTTGACAAAAAAGCTGGAAGATCTGGCTGAAAAAGAAAAGCAAAAAGAGTCGGAGATCAACGACCTGGAAGAGGAGCGTTCTATCGCGCAAAATCGCTTTAATGATGCCCGGTTGAAGCATCAGAATTTGAAGAATGAGGTTGAAAATCATGAGCGGGATATTCGGCGAGCTGAAGACGGCATTAAAAATTTGAAAAAAAGGCTTAAGGAGCGTTCAACAAAAAAGAGTGAAGCCAAAGACCGGATCAAAAAATACAAATCACGGATCAATGAGCTGGAGGAGAAGCTATCCACGGCAAAAAAGAAGAAGAAAGAAGCCGATGCACAACTGGAAACGGCAAAAGAGGCATCCGCCAAACAGCGTGGTAAAATTAACGAGGTGGAGAACGATCTGAAGGAAGTGCGTCGCCAGAAAGAAGTCAATATGGAGCTGGTGCATCACCTCTCGATGGCCAGGGAAAAATTTGACATGCAGGCCAATAATATTTCGGATCATATTTGGGACACGTATGAAATGTTGATGGACCAAGTCGAGGTAACGCTGCCTGAGGATAAAGAGCCCGATGAGGCCAAAGAGCGTATCAGCTGGCTGCGACAAAAATTGAACCGCATCGGTGAGGTGAATGCGTTGGCGGTGGAGGAATTCGAGGAAGAAAAAGAGCGGCTGGATTTTTATGAAGATCAGATTGCAGACCTGACAAAGGCGCGTGAAGAACTTGAAGAGACCATCGCAGAAATCAATAAAACGGCGACGGAGCGCTTTAATAAAACGTTCGAGAAAATACGTTCAAATTTTCAGGACGTGTTCCATACGCTGTTTAATGAGGAGGATTTTTGCGATCTTATCATCGACGAGGAGGCTGAAGATCCATTGGAGGCCAGTATCGATATCGAAGCCAACCCGCGCGGCAAGCGGCCTTCTACGATCACGCAGCTTTCGACGGGTGAAAAAACCCTGACGGCTATCGCCTTGCTTTTTGCCATTTACCTGGTAAAACCTTCACCGTTTTGCGTGCTTGATGAGGTGGATGCCCCGCTGGATGATGCAAATATCGAGCGTTTTGCCAACATGCTGAAGCGGTTCAGCCAGGAAACGCAGTTCATCATTATTACGCACAACAAAAAAACGATGAGCAAAGCGGAAATGATGTACGGCGTGACTATGCCGGAAACGGGTATCAGTCGGCTTGTGGGCGTGAAAATGGATGAGGTGATGCAAGCGTAGCCTATAAGTTAGGATTGTTTGCTCACTCAGAAAATGAACGTACAACTATTTTTTATCGCTGAGTGTGTGACGATTGACTTTGTCAAGAATTGGAGAACATCCATATTGAGGTTCAAAACCAATACGTCAAATTTAATACTTAAGTCATGTTAACAGCATGATGTTACTATGAAAAATTTGTATATTTTATAATGATATTTGAAAGTTTGAATCGTTGATTTATCTTATATATTCATTGAGAATTGGAAATTTATCTATTGTAATTTAATAAATTATGGGTCGCAAAAAGTTTGACATCCCGAAAATGTACCAGTCGCCGATCATCCGAAAGGTGAAAGAGGCGAATAAAGTTACCGATCCCCGCAAAAAAGATCTGGAGCCCAGCGTACTCGACTTTGGGCCGGTACGCTTTTTGGTGCCGCGCCATTTTGGATTTTGCTACGGCGTGGAAAACGCAATTGATATTGCATACAAGGCTATTTCGGAGTATCCGGATAAGAATATCTACCTGCTCAGTGAGATGATTCATAACCCCACGGTTAATGAGGACTTGCAGAAACGGGGCGTAAAATTTTTGTTTGAGACGGATGGTACGGAATTGATTCCGATTGAATCACTGAGCGATGACGACATTGTGATTGTGCCCGCTTTTGGTACCACGCTGGAGATTCAGCAGCGGCTGAAGGAGCAGGGCATCGACCCGTATGAATTTAATACCACCTGTCCGTTCGTTGAAAAAGTGTGGAACCGCGGCAGGCAGCTGGGCAGAAAGGACTATTCGCTGGTCATTCACGGCAAACACCGCCATGAAGAGACGCGTGCTACCTTTTCGCACAGTGCCGACCATTCAGCCTGCGTCGTGGTGTTAAATCCCGAAGAAGCCCAGATTCTGGCAGAAATTATGACGGAAAAACGCCCCATTTCTGATTTTGAGAAATATTTTGGGCACAAAAGTACCGATGGCTTCAATCCGCTTGAAGATCTTCGGCAGTTTGGGGTGATCAATCAAACCACCATGCTGGCTACCGAAACAAAAGAGGTGATGGAGATTCTTAAAAAGGCTGCGAT
>DASQZL010000034.1:0-4732 GCA_035638715.1 Balneolaceae bacterium | reverse complement strand
ATCATCCTGGAATGGATTTTCGATTAGAATAAAAGCGGAAGACGCAGAAGAGTGGAACAAAATTACCGTGCAAAACACCAGGCAGTTAGAGGCGGGAAAACTGTCTGTACAAATTGACGGTACAGTGAAAAATATTGCTGTTGATGACCCTATTTTCACATTAAACAGCCATGAAAGCTCTCAACATATTCAGGTGCGTGTTGGTATCTCAGAAAAATAGGCATTTGAACTGATTTGCAAAGCTTATGCAGCACTACGTAAGTTATCCCTGCTAAAATCATCTCTTCGGATAAATCATGAAGAGTATTAAAATCAACTAAAGGGACGCGGCATAAAACGTCCGTGTAGAATGGGATCATGGTTGAAAATGGTTAAAATCTTGCACCGTATTCTGTTGGTATATTTCGTCTCCCGATGACTGTCAGCATCATCAAAAAAATGGGTTTTTCAAGTCTATTGTAGTGAATTACCTTACAAACCTCCGGTATTAAGTTCGTACAGCATTAAGAGAATGATTTGTTATTTTCTTTTGTTGAAATATTAAATTTAACCCCTAAAAAAGAAGGGGGGCTGTATGAATAAAATCGACGTCATTATTGTCGACAGAAATGTGTTGGTTCGTCAAGCTATTTGTCATGTTTTGCGGAATGAGAGCGAGTTTCGGGTAATTGGGATGGGGGGCAATATAGAACAAGCGGTGAACCAGATAAAAAACGCCGTACCCGATGTGGTGTTAGTGGACATTGAACATCCGGATCTTGATATTCCTTCCTTTATTAAAAAAATGGAAAGAGACGTTCCTGAAACATCAATTGTCGTATTGGGTACGAGAAACGAGCACGGGGCTCAAAAAGTTATTACAGCTCTACGATTGGGAGCTGTTGATTTTGTTACGAAACCCCGGCAGGGCACGCACTTACTTTTTGCAGGACGACATTTATCAAAACGGTTGATAACCATTACGCGTATCGCGACCAGGATCAATCACGCTACAACGAAAAGTGAATTATCGTGGAATCCGGCTCCGAATAATCAATCAAGATTTGAAGAAATAATACCTGAATTTTGCAAGAAAGAAACGAATAATTTTGCTCACAGCATTGTTCTTGGCGGATGTACCGGAAGTATACCGGCCTTATTTTCAATAATATCCCGATTACCGCCGGATTTAACAGTACCAGTATCCGTGGTTATCCACTTACCTAAACATTATACGAAAGTATTAGCTCAGGAATTGGATAGTCAATCCCGGATAAATGTAAAAGAGGTATATGATAATGTGGAGTTGAAGCCCGGTACTGTTTGGATTGCGGCCGGTGGATATCATACGGAAATGGTTCGGAACGGCCATTTGATAAGGTTGCATAAAAATCATGGAACCCGGGAAGCAGGAAACCGACCGGGTATTAATGTCCTTTTTCGGTCAGCGGCTAAAGTGTATGGCTCGCGCGCCTTGGGTATTATTTTAAGCGGGCACGGAATTGACGGCATCGATGGAAGCCGCGCTATTAAGATGGCCGGGGGAGAGGTGCTTGTTCAAGACCCTGAAAACGCATTAGTCCCGGAGCTGCCGTTGAATATCCTGCGTGCGGGTATTGCCAATAATTATTATACCGTGAAAGAAATAAGTGAGCAAATTATCAAGCGTATACCGGCAAATCCTATCGATTATAATCAAGGGAAAATTAATGTCTGATGCCCAGACTATCACGGTTCATCATTCCACGATGGAATAGTTTTTAAATAAAGGATCAGTGTCAGATAATCAAAAAGTACAAGTAATAGTTTGCCTTATAAATAGTTTAAAGCCGTCTCGTGATCATGATTAAATATTAGTTCAAGATTGTTGTCGAAAATCTGCGGAAAAGTTATCCTCCCACGGGAACACCTGAAGAAAGCACATCTTTTGGCGGCCTCGAATGCCTTCAGGATTGTGTACGCGGAGCTATTATAAACATAAGGGAACATATTTAGTCTTGTTTCTATTAATCCGGTGTTCATCCATTTTTATTTAGTTTATCTTAAGTAACTTCATATTATAATATAATTATGCCTAAACAGACCGATTCAAGCCTGCTTGAGTTTTTAAGTAAAAAAAAGGCTTACCCATTTGAGCCATATTCAGTTGATCATGTACAAACCCATATTTCGCATGTATTTATCGCCTCGCCCTTCGTCTATAAAATTAAAAAACCGGTTGATTTTGGATTTCTTGATTTTAGTTCACTCGAAAAACGAAAACATTTTTGCCAGCAGGAGATTGAATTGAACCGCAGACTCTGTTCCGATATATATCTTGGCGTGGTGCCCATCTCAAGTGATGGAAGCAAGTATTACCTGGAATCAGAGGAGCGGGGTTCGGTTATTGAATATGCCGTGAAAATGAGGAAACTGGAGGATAAATTTTTCCTGCATACTATTGTTGATGAAGGGGAGCTGCAGAACGATCATCTGGATCGTGTCGCAAATAAGCTGTCTGATTTTTATCAGCAGCAGAATCCGTCTGAAAAAGTATCCAAATATGGACAGATTGATCATATTCGCTTCAATACGGATGAAAATTTTGAGCAGACCCGTGAATTTATTGGTGATACAATTGATGAAAAATCATTTGATGCCATCAAATATTTCACAAATACCTGTCTTAAAAGAAGGAAAACCATTTTTGAACATCGTATTGAAGATGAACAAATTGTAGATGGACATGGTGATTTGCATCTCGAACATATACATATCACCCCTCACAAAATTTGTATCTACGACTGCATAGAATTTAATAAGCGGTTTCGTTACGGTGATGTAGCTGCTGATCTTGCGTATTTAGCTATGGAGCTGGATCTGAATGATTGCGAAAAGCAAGGGGAGTATTTCATCGATCGCATGGCGGAAAAAATGAACGATCATGGGCTGCTGGAACTGATCAATTTTTATAAATGCTACCGCGCTTATGTGAAGGGGAAAGTGAAAAGCCTGCAAAGCAGGGAAAAGGAAGTTGAAAAAAAAGATCGGGAACTGGCGCAGCATATGGCTCAACAATATTTTAGGCTGTCGCTTCGCTATGCACTTTTCGGTTCGGTGCCTACTGTTCTGATTTTTATGGGCAAAATAGGGACGGGTAAAAGTACGCTCGCGAACCAGCTTGCTTCCGTCACGGCTACAGAAGCCTTTTCCTCGGATGCAATACGGAAATCAATGGCTGGTTTGCCCTTGCATAATCGTCCTACAGCATCTCAACGCGAAGCACTTTATACGTCAAAAATGACTCAAAAAACTTATAGTCGGCTATTGAAAAAGGCGGAAGAGCACCTACAAAAGCATAAAAATGTTATCCTGGACGCGACATTCAGTGGTAAAAAGATCCGGCATGACTATATCAAAAAGTTTAAATCACTGGGCGCAAATTTTCTGTTTGTTGAGACGAAAGCTTCAATAGAGACAATTAAGAGGCGACTGAAAAAGAGGGAGGAAGAGCATGCGGTTACCTCAGATGCCCGCCTTGAAGATTTTGACAAACTCGAATCAAAATATGTTTCACCCGAGGAGATAGAGACAAGGAAAATTATTCATATCTATACCGAATCCGATTTGGATGAAACGATTCGCTCCTTATATCAGCAACTCATCGATCACCGGTTGAGCTGACTTTTTTGTTAATATAATTACAGCTTGAATCTTTCGGTGGATCCAACCTTTACAGTTGCCTGAACAGATTGGATCGAAAATAGTAGTAACCGGTAAATGGAGTAAGTGTTTGATAGATATGTAGGACGGACAGCTTGTCAGGTGGTTTATCTCTTTCATTATCTTCAGCTGCCCGGATTACATTTTCTCATTCCCAGCGTGATTCTACGTTGCTTCGTTACTTCTGCCCAAGGCATTCCTACGGTAGTCGTGTTGGGCCTCCTGATTGGGAATATCACTTACTTTTTAATTACTATTTTCACCAAAATATGTTATCCCGACGATCCAAACGGCTTTCGAGAGAGATACCGACAGCAGTCAGCACAAGTTCTTAAATGATGAAGAAAGTATTTTTATTCTCATAGGTTTAGTACAGTTCAACAGTTGAGGCCTTGTGCCGAAAGTATTCGGTATTCCTTGTCATCCGACGGAATCCTTGGAATAACGAAGCTTCTACGGTATGATCTGTCCTTTGTTGACGGTTCAAAAGACGACAAAATGAAATAAAAGCTACCCCTCGATTTTGTCATCCCGAACCCGGCCAGGCGCGTGAGGGATCTCAAGTGATTATAAAGGCAATTCTTATTCAAAGCTAAAAATAGTACCACACTGAGAATGGGCAGTTGCTAAGTACTGAATATGAACTAAATCAGCATTTAAGATTCCTCGTCTCCCAACTATTGTCGGGCTCCTCGGAATAACAGTCATCTGATGGGAAGTTTATCATTTGAAGACTTGCAAACTATGGAAGTTAAATAAAATCAAAACCATATCTTGTCATTCCGAACGCAGTGAGGAATCTCAAATCAAGCGCAGAAAACCTTTTAGAAAAGTGATATAATATGTTCCCCCGCCCCCACCTTTCGGTGTTTTTTGTCTCATAACATGACAAAATTATTTTTCGAACGCTTTTTTTAGAGAAAAATACTAATAATCGCTACCCATCAACCGAATTCACAATAAATTTTTCAGGAATTTGATGCCCCCGAACACCAATACCAAATAGCGCATAATCGTATTTTGCCGGGTCTTCGGGATCCAGCATCCGCAT
>DASQZL010000033.1:0-6220 GCA_035638715.1 Balneolaceae bacterium | reverse complement strand
TACGTGGATTAAAAATACCAAAATTCCACCCACAAAAGCCGCGTGGGGTTCATTCAACAATGCCCATGACAAGGTACTTCATCGTATGCATACTATACTTGATTCTGTTTCGAATCTTAATGATCCGAAACAAGGCAGTATCGCGCAGCAAACGGGTGATATGTATGCCAGTGCCATGGACAGCACGGCGATTGAAAAGGCAGGTATTCAACCGTTGAGGAATGATTTGGATCACATCGCCTCCATCAAAAATGCCGATGATATTATTCATGAAGTCGCCCGGGAATACAAAAATGGTGAGGGGACATTGTTCAGCTTTCATGTAGGGCCGGGTACAAAGCACAGTATGATTGAGCGGGTTCACCTTAATCAGGGCGGTTTAGGATTGCCGAATCGAAATTACTACATCAAGAAAAATAGTCAGTTTAAGCAACTTCGCAACGCCTATCAGCATTATATTGCAACAGTATTAAGCCTGAGTGGTGATCCCAAAAGCACAGCTGATCGGGAAGCAAACGATATTATCGACCTGGAAACAAAAATGGCTGAGGCCTCAAAACCACCGGTTAAGCTGCGAAATCCACAGGCCAATTACCATTTACTGACAATTCGCAAGCTTGATGACCAAACGCCGAATATTGATTGGAAAAACGTCTTTAACCAGATGAATATTGGGGTGGATACGGTACAGGTTGGACAGCCTGAATTTTACCGGCAACTCTCCGATCTTGTAAATTCAACACCTGTTTCAGTTTGGAAAGCTTATCTGCGTTTTCATTTGATCAGCGGATATGCATCATGGCTTAGTTCGCCCTATGCCAAAGCTAATTTTAATTTCAGTCGGCTCTTATCGGGACAAAAGAAGCGGCAACCGCGCTGGAAACGTGCCAGCGCGCTGGTTGATCATACGCTGGGCGACGCCCTGGGTCAGTTGTATGTGAAGCGATATTTCCCGCCGAAGGATAAGAAATACATGAAAAACCTGGTAAATAATTTGCAAAATACCTACAGAAATCGTCTGAAACATGAAGCATGGATGAGTGATTCGACGAAAGCAAAGGCTATTGCCAAGCTCAACGCTCTGGTAAAAAAAATTGGTTATCCTGATGAATGGAAGGATTATTCATCTATTGAAATAAACAGCAAAAATATCATCAAAAATTTGAGGCATTACGGACAGTGGCATTATAAATACATGATTGATAAATTAGGAAAGCCGGTAGATCGGAACGAGTGGTTTATGACACCCCCCACGGTAAATTCCTATTATAATCCTTCCTTTAATGAGGTCGTGTTCCCAGCCGGTATTTTACAACCCCCATTCTATTATCCCGGGGCTGATGATGCTGTGAATTATGGAGCCGTTGGCATGGTTATCGGTCACGAAATGACGCACGGTTTTGACGATCAGGGCAGCCAGTACGATAAAAAAGGAGATCTGCATAACTGGTGGACGAAGATGGATAGCATCCGTTTTCACCAGCGCACACAAAAACTTGTCAAGCAATATGATAAATATACGGTGCTCGATTCACTCCATGTAAACGGCAAACTTACACTGGGCGAAAATATTGCTGATAATGGTGGGCTCGCTATCGCTTATGCCGCCTTTCAAAAGACACCGGAAGCAAAAGGTGGTAAAAAAATTGATGGCCTTACGCCCGATCAGCGGTTCTTCCTGGCTTATGCCCAGGTATGGCGCATGAAAGAACGCCCCAAATATAAGCGGTTTGCCATCCATAATGACGTCCATTCGCCCCCTAAGTATCGTGTTATTGGGCCAGCCTCAAATATGACGGCATTTTATAAAGCATTTGACGTACAGCCATCGGACAGTATGTATCGTCCCGACAGTGTGCGCGCAAAAATTTGGTAAAAAATATCTGAGTTGATGAAGGACAAGATTTAGGTCTTGTCCTTCATCATTATTTGTATTTGTTAAAGTGAGATTTCTATCGCCTGTTTCTTATCTCGAACCGGGAATAAATGGTTGTGTCACTATTTGTTCTTCATAATTTCAGGCATTCAAAATACTGAACTTTTTGGGTGCTTGAATGGTTGTTATCGCACAGGATATGATAGGTATTTATTTTGAACTAATCGCATTTATTGTGATCTTTAGTGCTGTAATTTTAAGGTAATAAATTTGTTTAAAAATCTTTTTTTAACGATCTAAATTTTTTTAAGATGGCCAGAGTAGAAGTGGAAATGCCCCAGATGGGCGAGTCGGTAATGGAAGGCACCGTTATAGAATGGACAAAAAATATTGGTGACAAGGTAGAAGAGGACGAAACACTGCTCGAAATTTCTACCGACAAAGTAGATTCGGAAGTTCCCTCACCCCAGGCGGGTATTCTGGTCGAAAAAAAAGCAGAGGCAGATGATGTCGTGGAGGTGGGGCAGGTCATTGCAATCATTGAAACCGACTCTGAGAAAGCTGAAGCGGCAACCTCCGGAGCATCAGCTGGGGAAGAAGAGGCCCGGGCCGAGGATGAAGAACAGCCGGAAGAACCCGTAAAGGATAAAGCAGAGGAACCGGCATCTGACCAACCGGAAGAAAAAACCTCTGATACATCTTCCGGCGAAGGGGAGCGCGTAGAAGTACAGATGCCCCAGATGGGCGAGTCGGTAATGGAAGGTACTGTTATTGAGTGGACAAAGAGTGTTGGTGACAAGGTGGAAGAGGATGAGACTCTGCTCGAAATTTCCACCGACAAAGTGGATTCGGAGGTACCCTCACCCCAGGCGGGCACGCTGGAAGAAATTTTGGTTGATGAAGGGGAAACGATTGAAGTGGGGCAAACAATTGCAATTATCAGAACAGGGGAAGCTGGAGCTGCCAGCCCCAAACCGTCAGAACCTGAAGCCAGCACTGAAAAATCAGAGACCAAACTTGAAAAATCCGAAGGAGAACCAGCAACGGCTGAGACAGAAACAGAAGGTACTGAACCCCAGCGCATTGGCAGCAACGGGCGTTTTTATTCTCCACTTGTACGTTCGATCGCTAAAGAAGAGGGAATCACACAGGAAGAACTTGAAAGTATTGAGGGGTCCGGCCAAGGCGGTCGCGTGGCCAAACAGGATGTTTTAGAATATCTCGAAAAACGGGAGTCCGGACAAAAAGAGACAACAAAGAAAGAACCTCAAACGCAGGCAGCACCTTCGCAGCCCGCCGCCCCGCGAAAAGCAAAAAAGCCTGCCGGCAGCCGGTCAATTTCGGCCGGGCAGCTTGATATTGAGCGACCTGATAAAAATGTGGAAGTTGTTAAAATGGATCGTATGCGCAAGATGATTGCCGAGCATATGATTAATTCCACTCAGACATCAGCTCACGTCACCACTTTTGCCGAGGCGGATGTAACTAATCTGGTGAAATGGCGAGAAGCTAATAAACAAAAGTTTAAGGAACGATCTGGAAATAAACTTACATTTACTCCGCTTTTCATAGAACAGATTATCCAGGCTATTCGTGAGTTCCCGCTGATCAATAGTTCGGTCGATCTTGAGGAAGGTGAAATATATCTTAAAAAAGATATCAATTTTGGTCTGGCTGTCGCTCTGGGAGAAAGTGGCAAAGGCGGACTTATTGTACCGGTCATAAAGAAAGCACAAGAGAAAAATCTTGTAGGCTTAGCCGGAGAAGTCAGCGAGTTGGCAGGAAAAGCACGCGATAAGGATCTGGACCCGGATGATCTGGTCGGCGGGACGATTACCCTCACCAACTACGGAAGTGTGGGGAATCTTATGGGAACACCTATCATCAATCAGCCCCAGGTAGCTATCATCGGTACCGGAGCCATTGAAAAACGACCCGTGGTGGTTGAACGCGATGGGGAAGATTTAATCGCTATTCGTCATATGATGTATCTGTCGCTAAGTTATGATCATCGCATTATTGATGGGGCGCACGGCGGAGCATTCCTGAATCGTGTGAAGGAGTTACTCGAAAATTTTGATCTTGATCGGACTGTTTAATAAGTGAAGGCACGGGTCCGGCAGGCGGAATGCAGTCATTTCATCTCCATTTCAACGATCGAGTGTTGAAAAAAATTAGTGCTGCGTCTTTTATGATTTCATGGAAGCAATAGAATCGATATCGCAAATACGTAAAAAGGTTGCCTCTTTTAAGCAACAGGAAGACCAAAAAGTGGGATTTGTCCCCACGATGGGAGCCTTGCATCAGGGGCATATATCACTTATTGAAATAGCTCAGAAATATGCAGATGAAGTTGTCGTTTCAATTTATGTGAACCCGGAACAATTTGCGCCGGATGAAGATTTTGAAGAATATCCCCGCACTCTGCATGACGATTTAAGAAAATGTGAGGAATTGGGAGTATCCGCAGTATTTGCTCCCACGGATGAAGTCATGTATGGCGGCGAATCATATTTGAGCATCCAAATTGATCGTTTAAATGAATATATGGACGGGGGATCGCGGCCCGGATTTTTTGAAGGTATTGCACTGGTGGTTAATAAATTATTCAATATTGTCCGCCCCGATATAGCTGTGTTCGGTCAAAAAGACATACAGCAGTTTCGAATCTTGCAGCAAATGGTTCGCGAATTTAATCACGATGTAATTTTAAAGATGGGGCCCATCATTCGCGCAAATGATGGGTTGGCGATCAGCAGTCGTAATAGTTATCTGAGCGATGAGCAACGAAAAAAAGCCCCGGGACTGTATCGAGCCCTCCGATATGTGAAAGGGCAACTGCTGGATGGAATAAAAAAACCAGCATTACTGTTGGATCATCAAAAGTCTGAACTGGAGGCAAAGGGCTTTGAAGTTGATTATTTTAATGTATATTCATTTGATCGTATTAAGCCCGTTGCAGAATTACAACGGGGCCGGAAATATATTCTGGGAGGAGCCGTTTATCTCGGGGAAACCCGATTGATCGATAATATGATCATCAAATTAGAGAATTGATTATGAAATTGACAATGTTTAAATCCAAATTGCATCAAATGAAGGTGACCGAGGCGAACCTCCATTATGAGGGGAGCATCACCATTGATGCAGACTTACTGGATAAGGCGGGCATTTTGCCCTATGAAAAAGTACAGGTCCTTAATATTTCGAACGGTTCACGTTTGGAGACATATACGATCCCGGGCAAACGCGGGTCGCATGTTTGCTGCCTGAATGGAGCAGCGGCCCGGCGTACACAAATAGGAGATCGTATTATCGTTATTGCGTATGCTGAAATGACGCCTGAAGAGGCCAGGGATCATAAACCGCAGGTTGTCATTTTAAATGAGCAAAATGAACCAAAAACGGAATTGGATGAAGATGATTATGAAAATAACTATGACTTGAAATCCGGTCTGGTGGATAATACAATCATTGAAAAATAAATATGATTGTTTCGTAAATCATATTACTTGGGCTTTTATTGTATCCGGTGAATGACCTTTCATTGTGAGAATACCACGTTTCTATTCCGATTAGCCGTTTATAATGGCGACAATAATCTATTTTGATGATGTGCTTTTTAATAAATAGGTGCTTCATTTCCCCGGCCGCTGGGTCGGAATGCTTAAAAATAGAGGTGTCAAAAATACCTTTTTACCTTCTTGAGAAGGGCTTGAGACGTGTTCGATTAATAAACTTTTTTTGGCGTCCTTTCGTCTATATAGATACTCCGAGGCTCTGCCCCGGTGTTGTTTATTCAGGATGAATTTGTTAAATAAAATGACACTGCTATACAAAAGGCTTTGTATGTGAATTCACCTCTGCTGTAAGTAATTGATTTTGTACAGACAGAAGTAATTTTTTTACTTGAGAGTTTAGGTTCGTATCTTAGTCGAAAATTATTTAATGGCCTCAAAAACGTTACTCTTATTTACCGTTTTTTTTATACTGAATAGTGGATATGGACATGCCCAATCGCTGAATGATCACAATTCGGTTTTTATTGATGCCACGACGGGAGTATCGGTTGTCCACAATTCATTTACCAGGGAATTTACTCCAACTCGCGCTATTGGTCTGAACGTTCGCCTGCCATTTTTGAAGGGACAGCTTGAGGGCGGCCTGCGTTACACCCTTTATAATGGCCATGCTCCGACATCGGTCAGTTCTGACTTCCATACGGAGTTTATTTATACGGGATGGAGCTATCCGGTTAATATTACTTCCTGGTACCAAATCGGTCCCGAGCTCCGGTTTGGGGCTACTCGTTTTAGCTATAACCAGTCTAAAGTATATCGTAAC
>DASQZL010000032.1:0-2737 GCA_035638715.1 Balneolaceae bacterium | reverse complement strand
TACCGAATGAAGGAGTTTCCCGTATGATGTATTCAATTCACTCTGATTATCAGGTAACATGTACCAAAGCACAAGTGCCTGTACAAACATAAATCCCGCTGCGAGCCAGAACAACGCACGCCAGCCCAGGGCATCAGCAATAATGCCAGATAGTGCCCGTGCTACTAAAATACCGATGAGTAAACCAGACATCACGCGCCCAACAACGGTGCCACGTTGCCCTTCGCGTGCCTGATGAGCTGCAAACGGCACTAATATTTGTGCTACAACAGAAGTCAGTCCAGTCATTAACGAAGCAAAAAGGAAGAGCCCGATTGTCGGTGATAAACCGGCCAAAACAAGGGCGCCGACCGTACCCAGTGTCACGATTGTAATTAGGCGACGGCGTTCGAGCAAGTCCCCCAGAGGCACGATAAAAGCAAGTCCGAGGACGTATCCCATCTGCGTCATCGTAACAATAAGACCGGCCGTCGATGATGCGATGTCAAAACTTTGACTGAGCGTATCAAGTAACGGCTGTGCGTAGTAAAGATTGGCCACAGCCAACCCGCAGGCAATCGCCATTATATACACCAGCAATGAATTTGGTTGTAATTGAAGCACCTGGTCGGAGGCGGGCGTCGTTCGGCTGTTATTCAATGAATTGGAGATTTAGTGATTTAATAATTTATTGAATTAGTGATTTGCAGAATTGACGATTTGTTGAGGGACAGATTGAAGAAAATGTTAATTCAAAAATTCTATAAATCATTAATTCAATAAACCACTCAATCAATAACTCACTAATTCAACAATTCTCATCACCGAAAGCGTGCTTCAATATCTTCCATTGAAAGATAAACGATTGTCGATTTTTTCAAGGGGTCCTGATACGGTTCCTCACAGGCAAAAAGTTGATCCAGCAGATTTTCCATCTCCGCATCAGCAAGTTTTTTACCTTTGGGAATTGCCGTTTTGGCAGCAAAAGCCATGGCCAGTTTATGACGAGCATCAAGCTCCATTTTTGCATCCAGCTCGCGGTATTGATGCAGCATCGATTTTAACACCGACTGCTCATCGCCGATATCAATATCGGCCGGTACCCCACTAATCATGGCCGTGTTACCGCTAAGCAGTTGCACGTTAAATCCCATGCGCTGAATGATGGCATGCAACTCCTTCAAAAGTGAAAATTCTGTCGCTGACAATTCAACCGTTTGTGCAAAAAGCAGTTGTTGTGTGCTGGGCAACGATGATTGCGTGGCCTGCAGGGCTTTTTCATAAATGATACGCTTGTGAGCGGCATGCTGATCAATCAGGCACAGCCCGGAACGAGTCTGCGTTAAAATATACCGGTTATGCAGCTGCCAAAATCCGCGCTCCTGAATGCGGGGCGAACGGCCTTCCTGATCCTTTTCCGCTCGACTGCTCGCATCCTTTCGCTTTTCAACCGAACTATGATCATAGAGCGATTTCGCCCATTTTTTTCCTCCCCCTTTTGGTTCTTTGTCAAAATTAATGCGCGACGGAAATTTTGCTGACTTCCCGGATGATGAGGGCCTTGATGGTGTAGAAAACGAAAAATCAGACGAGAATCCTCCCCCACTTCCGGATGAAGCCGAAAAAGACCCCTCGTCTGGCACATCCGGAACCATAAACCGTTCATTCAGGGTCTTTTTTACGACAGATTTGGTCAGTTTAATGATACTCCGCTCATCTTCGAATTTTACTTCTTCCTTGGCCGGATGCACGTTCACATCCACTTCCGTCGGGTCCACATCAATAAATAGCGCAAAAAATGGGTAATCATTCTCACCGATCCAAGTTTCATAAACATTTAAAATAGTATGAATCAAATAACGATGCTGAAATGGACGACCGTTTACAAACAGAAATTGCTCGCCGCGGCTGCGCTTCGTCAGCTTGGGATCCGACAAAACGCCCCGGATGTTTACATAACTGGTATCCTCGGAAAAATTGATGAGGCTGGCTTTATAATCCTTGCCAAACATATCTGCGATGCGCTCTTTGAGTGGTTGTCCGGCCGGCAGTTCATAAATATTATCCATGTCGGCAATGAGATTAAAACCGATATCGGTGTGAGCAAGGGCCGTCTGCTGCACTGTTTTAAGAATATGGCGAAACTCGGTAGCATCGGTTTTAAGAAATTGTCGTCGCGCCGGGACGTTATAAAATAAATTCTTCACGGCGACCGAAGTACCGTTATCCACCGAGGCCGGCTCAAATGTTTTTTCCTCTCCTCCCCATATTTCATATTTATAACCTATTTCATCTCCCGGACGCTTGGTCTTCAGTTCCACCTGTGAGACCGAAGCGATGGAGGCCATCGCTTCCCCCCGGAAGCCAAGTGTTCGTACGCGGAACAGATCTTCAACCTCCCGAATTTTTGAGGTTGCATGCCGCTGGAAACAAAGTCGGATATCCTCCTCTCCCATCCCGCAGCCGTTATCGATGACCTGCATGAGGGTTCGCCCGGCATTTTGCACAATAATTTTAATCTCGTCCGCACCGGCATCAATTGCATTATCCAACAACTCTTTGATCACCGACCGGGGACGCTGAATGACCTCACCAGCGGCAATTTTGTTGGAAATTTTAGGCGGGAGTTGTTGTATAATGGAATCGTTCGTCTCCGTTTCGCTACTCAAAATTTATAGCTTAATAATTTAAAATTTATACTGGCTGATAAAATCAGAACGGTTAATATCTATACTGAAATGGATAAACCAAACCTGTG
>DASQZL010000031.1:0-12357 GCA_035638715.1 Balneolaceae bacterium | reverse complement strand
ATATCCTATTATTTTTTCATTAGTAGGTGAAGTCTCCTTTACACCAGTTCCCTTGTTTTTATTCACTATCACAATTTTGAACTTTCGATTTTTTGCCATGCCCGGGAAACTTCCCTGTCGTTTACTGATGGTCATCGTTCTTTGGCTATTATCCCATTTAAAGGAAATAAGTGCATAAGCTCCATTCTCATAATTATAATTGTTTCCCTGGTCATCATATAATGTAAAGTGTCCATCAGCACCACCATAAACGCGAATTTCAAGCGGTTGACCTTGTTTTTGGGTTGCATACTGTTCAAAAGGCCCCATTGGTACTATTGAGCCAGCTTTAACATACAATGGTAAAATATTAATAGGAGCTTTACTGGCTATTGTTCTGCCCCCGGTTATTTTTTTGCCCGTCCAGAAATTATACCAATCGCTACCCTTTGGTAAATACACCTTACGCTTCTTCACTTTTTTGAAATTTGTCCTGGACGAATCTTTATTGATACGGTGCGTGTACATAGGACGGGTGATGGGAGCAACTAAGAACGAGGGACCGAACATAAATTCATTATTGATGTCACGTACCTTTTTGTCGCTGGGAAAATCCATAACCAAAGCCCGCATGAATGCTCGAGATTTCGAAGTAATCCGCCAGGCTTCGGAGTAGATATAAGGCATTAGCCGGTAACGCAAATTAATAAATCGATCGATTGCATCGTACGCCCAATATCCTTTTTTCCCAAACCGATATATTTCTCGCGGCGTGCCAGATCCATGAGAACGCATGATGGGGCAAAATGTACCAAATTCCAGCCAACGGACATACAATTCCTGAAAAGCCGGATCATCATTGCCATGAGGATAATTACCATGAGAAAAGAATCCGCCGATATCATTGGTCCAGTACGGGATGCCGCTGAATGCCATATTCAAACCATTGGTAATTTGTGCCTTCAACGCTTTCCAGCTTGACTGGGTATCACCAGACCAGACTAAAGAGCTATAGCGCTGTTGTCCGGCAAAAGCTGCCCTTGCCAAAATCACTACCCTTTTCCTTGAGGTTTCTTCCCGTTGATGCCGGTACACGCCGCCCACCGTTTCAATGGGAAAGGCATTACGGACTGTCGCGAATAAGCCTTGATATGTTTTTACATCTCCATCCTTGTTGGGATTTAACTGATCCGGCTCAGTTGAATCAAGCCACCATCCATCTATTCCCCGTGAAAAAAGATTCCGGTTCATAAATTTCCAATATATGTCACGTGCTTTTGGATTAAACACGTCATAAACACGGTCAGCTGTATGGGGAGGCCATGTTTTTAGATCATACAAAAATCCATGACGATTCAATTTTCTGTATATTTTTGTTTTTTTGCCAAATGAAGGCCATACGGATATAACAATGTGGGCATGAAGCTGATGTACGCTATCCACCATCTGTTTTGGGTCGGGATAATTCTTATCAAATTTTGTGGAATTCCAGTGCTTGTTGTTTCCCCAATATTGCCAATCCTGAACTATCACGTCTAATGGAACATGCAAATTCCTATATTTTTTTACAGTGCCCAATAGTTCCTTCTGGCTTTTATACCGGTTCCAGCTCTGCCAATACCCAAATGCCCATTTAGGTAACATCGGTGCTTTTCCGGTTAGCTCATCCCATCTTTGAAGTGCCTGGTTAGGATTATCACTTTTCAAAAAGTAGTAATCATCACTATCTCCTATTTTTGATCTAAAAGACAAGCGATTCGTTGTATCTCTAAAAATCGTCGTCGATGTATTATCCCAAAACAATCCATATCCCCGCGTTGAATAAAAATAGGGAATAGCAATTTGTCGGTTGCTTTGCTTAAGTTTGAAGGTTTGATTTCGCCGATTCAGTCTGCCCGTTTGATGCTGACCCAGACCATAAATAGCTTCTTTAGGTGTTGAACTAAATGATTGCCTGACTTTTAATTTGCCCTTTAACGTATCCTGATATGAGCTAAATATATTTTTCGGATCTTCTTCAGCAAGCAGCGTATTACCTGATTTATTTAAAAACCTTAAACGCCCATTTTGCACGTTAAGTTTAACTCTCAAAGAATCATCGCTCAGAATTAATATATTGCCAACTTTTTGCAAACTAAAATTGACCTTCTCAGGCTTTTTTATCACCGCAAAGTTTTTTTGACGGGGCCTTCTTCCAATGGGAATTTTTTGGACTCTCACTATATTTTCAGTGTAAAACTGCACATTTACCTGCAACGAATCAGTGTAAAGTTGTGCACCATGCGCAGTTTTTCTGTAGCTCTGCGCACAAATACTGACTGCCGAAAAAGCACAAAAGCAAGCCGTTAAGATCCAATAACGAATAAATAGTGAAAGCTTCATGAATTCATTTTATAATTGCATCAACATCCAACAATAGTTAAATGTATAATAAACACTTAAAAGTGTAGAAAATTATTCCATTAAATGCAATCGGTTACAAATAATTGCAATCTTAAGCTTATCCTTTTTGATCGGCAGAATCAGCTCTAAAACTATTTCTTGTGCTTTTCATCTAAAAGACTTGATTTATCCTGTTTTCTTTCCCCAGACCTCAATACCATTGCTGTTTAAGCCGGTAAATACGAGTGTATAAACATTGTTTTCCCAATCCCATGCGGCAAAAGCTTTCGCCTGGACGGTATTTTTTCCATTATTCCAATTAATTCTCAATATATTATTTTGATAGGACCAACTCCCATTGGCACCCCCTCCCTTGACGGATCCATCCGGCATTAGTTGAATATGAATCGGTTTGTTTAACAATGAGGTTGAAGAAAGTTCAATATATTGCCAATTCCCTTCCAGTTTTTTCTTTGTTATGGAGGGTTGAGGAACCGCATCATATCGCTCTGGTGATACGACCGGCCATCCATCCGGAAGCCATAGCATGCGGCGAACATGCAGATCCATCAGGTATTTATTGAAATGCGGTCTTGCCTGACTGATAAAATAATATTGGTTCCCCACTTTCAACGTACAGTTCCCGCCGATTCCCTGCCAGCCGGGCCCGTTATCAAATGAATACTCGGCTGTTATACGCGGAAGATTGTCCGCTTTATCAGCCATATTTCTTCCGTTAAAATCGAGATATGGTCCCTGTGGCTGGTCTGCTCGTCCAACCCTAACATTATAAGTATCCTCAAGCCATCCGTATGAAACAAATAGATAATATTTCTTCGTATCGGGATTATAACGAATATCCGATCCTTCAATGGAATGATTATTATTTGTCCTGTATGCAATCCTTTTGCCGGTATCGCCCGAATGTAACAGCATCCCCGTTTTAGGATTAAGCTGCACAATGTAAATACCCGCATAATAGGAACCATAGGCCATCCAGTAGCTTCCATTATTACGATTAACAATCACGGTGGGATCTATCGAATTTATAGGATCTTCTTTTGTGGTTGAAATGACGATTCCCTTATCATTCCAGGGACCAGTAATCGACGTACTTGTTGCCAGACCGATGGCCGCCAGTTTTAAGCCGTTATTTCCCGGAACGGCATAATACAATCGAAACTGATTGCCTACTTTCATAATAAATGGGGCCCAGATACTTTTTTGTTGATATCCGGGCTGATGGTTCTTCATGAACTGCAATTCTTTCGGAGGAATACCATTATCAAATGCCCAGCCTATAAACTGCCAATGTACAAGGTCACTGGATTTTCTAACCTGGATGCCAACTTTATCCAAATTATCGCCATAGGCTACGTCCGTTGTGAACATATAATATTCCCCATTAACCTTAATCACCGACGGATCATGTACATTATGTGATCCCCACTGATTATGGTCGCTGAATGCTGCTATTGAAGTATAATCAGCCTTGATATGGGGGTTAAGTGAATCGACTTTTGTAGGCTGAAATCCCATTGCGGAAGTGTCTGGATTTGAGCCTCCGGTCCCCGAACTCGATTCAGGATTGTTACTACATCCCGCAATTATAAGCAGACTTACAAATCCCGCAGCAACAACTTTACTGATTCTTGGTAGTTGTCTCATCATTCAAAATAATTAACCCTTTGTCGAATTAGAAGCTTTGTAATAAGCAATAACGATTATAGAATTAGAACAAAAGTAATCTATTTGGTAGAAATTTTTCCGATTAACATTGTAAACGAATGGGGCGGAAAGGTGTAAGTCATTTTAGAGCCGTTGGCCTGAATATCAGATTTTTGCTGCGTCTTTACGGGCGTGTGATGAAAATCATTTTTAGCCCTTACATTCGGCCCATCGACCTGGTAAACCTTAAATGGTCCATCAAATTTATTGTTCTGAGATAAGATATCGGTGGTGATCGCTTTATCTTTATTTCTGTTGACAACGTTGATCACCACTTGACCATTCTTTTTACTGTAGGAAGCTGATACATCCAGATAGGGCACATTTTTAAATTTTGCCGAGCGCTCGCCTAATCCGAGTTTAAATTTGTCGGTATTATAAGTCCCTGACTGCACGGCAACATTAAGCGAAGTTCCTTTAACATGCTCAGCAAATAGCTGAAGCGGATAGTAAATGGTCTGCTTGTACATATCTGTTTTGCTGGTAAAAATCGGGGCGATTACGTTAACCAGCTGAGCCAGATTAGCCATTTTTACAATATCGGCATTGCGGACGAAGCCATTCAAAAAGCCGGCAATGACAAGAGCGTCCTCAAGATTGTAGTGCTCCTCAAGGGCGTGATTCCCTACCATCTTACTTCCACCACGGGCGCGATACCATACATTATATTCATCCCAGGCGATATGAATCGGTCCCCGGTTGCCGCGATCGGCCGTCTGCATGGCTTCTTTAATCATGCCTTTAACCACTTTCGTCCGTTTCACCATAGCCAGCGGCGTCGCCATAAAATCGTAGTAGCTTGAATCCACGTTGCCCACATACATATGCATGGAGAGATAATCGATGTCATTCTTGAGATTTTGAAGCACGGTATGATCCCATTTGTAGGGCGTGGCGCCCGGACGAAAATTAGCGGCCCCATCTCCGATTAGTTTGATTGAAGGGTCCGTCAGCTTCATAATATGAGCAAAATGATGCGCTTTTTTACTATAATCTTCGGCATTCAGATGACCAATTTGCCAGGGACCATCCATCTCATTTCCCAGACTCCAGTACTTCACGTTATAGGGCTTGGGATGGCCATATTTTTTACGCAGATTTGCATAATACGGACCCGGTTTTGAATTGCAATACTCGACCCACTCTTGGGCTTCTCTCATTGTTCCGGTTCCCATATTAACCGTCAAATAAGGCTTGGCTCCTATTTCACGGGCATATTTGATGAATTCATCGGTACCAAAATGATTTGAATCAAGGTTGCCCCAGGCCAGGTTTAGCCGTGCCGGACGCTGATCTTTCGGGCCAATACCATCTTTCCAGTGATAGTTGGACGCAAAATTACCACCCGGATATCGCAGTATCGATACATGCAAATTTTTAACGGCCTTTTTTACATCCTTTCGATATCCATCCTTATCCGAAAGCGGTGAACCTGGATCATAAATACCGCCGTAAATACAGCGGCCCAGATGCTCTGCGAAATTACCATATAGATTTTGACTAATATGACCAATGGTACGGTTAATATTGATTTTAATTTTCGCATTTTGTGCAAAAAGTGATGAGTTGATTGCGAAAACAAATAATGAAAAAAAGAAAACGATTTTTTGGACGCGTCGAATACCCATTAGAAATATATTTGGTTTAAAAAATTTGCGGTTGTTAGATTAATGAATGCCAGACCCGCAGAAGAAATAATTATTGCGAGTCTGGCACCCTCTTTCATCTTGTATATCAGTAGCCGGGATTTTGTTTTAATTTAGGATTAACGTCGAGCTCCGATTGGGGTATCGGCAAGTATTCATGACCGGGAACATAGCCGTTAAACTCGGGATCACGTTTTTGAAGCCATTTCAGCTTCTTGGGATTCTTGAGCCATCCCCATCGAACGATATCATCAAATCGGTGGCCTTCGCCGGCAAGCTCCAGGAAGCGCTGATGAGCAATCTGAGCTTGCATTTGCTTCTGGCTCAAAGCAGGCTTTACCGTTCGCAAATCAGGCAAATTGGCTCGGTCACGCACTTTTTGAACATATTTATAAGCCGTGGCCGTATGACCGAGATTATTCTCAGCCTCCGCGTACATTAGCAGTACATCGGCATAGCGCATCGTGCGGATATTGATTCCGGACTTCGCATCAAACTCATTGCCACCGGGCGTATCACTTTCGTATTTCCTCCAGAAAACATCGGTAGAATCTTTCCCCGAATATTCCTGCTTAAAAGGAACCCCATAAACTGTTTCGCCCGGATAATTATAAAATAGTGTGGCTCTTAACCGGGGATCCGGTTTCCCATTTACAGTCTTTTCATTTTTAAAGACATTAAGCAGGGTATGAGTCGGCTGAATATCTGCCCATCCGAAGCCGGTGGGGGCATAGGTAATGGAGCGCGCCTGTGTGATGCCGCAACCAGAGCCAAAAGGAACTTGCCAGCAATTTGCTGATCCGCCTGCCGTTTTTGAAAACTGAACCTCGAAAATAGATTCTTTATTGTTTTCATCTTTCGAAGTGAAATTAGCGCGGTAGTTTTTAATCAACCCATATCTGCCGGAATCGATTACTTTTTTAAACTCTTTAGCAGCTTCTTTCCATTTTTTGGTAAACAAGTACGCTTTTCCGAGATAGGCTTCTGCAGCCCCCTTGGTAGCTCTTCCCTTATTAGCCTTGTCATAGCGCATTGGTAAGGCAGGAATTGCTTTCTTAAAATCCTTTTCAATTTGTGCCCAGACCGAATCGGGCGGAGACTGGGGTACGTCATAATCTTGCGGCCCTTTTGCCGTGTGAAGAACAAGAGGAACATTATGATAAAATTTCAAAAGATTGAAATAGAAAAATCCTCTGAGAAAATGGGTCTCTCCCAAAAGGCGTTGCTTCAGAGTATTATCCATGGAAATATTCGGCACATGCTCAAATACCTGATTCGCCCTGAAGATGCCCTCGTAATAGGCTTTCCAGATCAGCCGAACAGGCAGCATCGTTGCCGTAAGTTTAAAATCCCCGCTTGCGGTCATCACATTCCAGGGACTATCTGCTTCTGTATCCTCCGCTCTTAAATCAGCGACGGTATTTGTAAAGCGTTTATAACTGCCATCGACACGCAAAGCCCCATAAACGGCATTAACGCCCTTAATCGCCTGCTTTTTTGTCTTCCAGTAGGTCTTTGTAGTCGGCTGATTCGGATTGTGAGTGTTCAGCAGGCTTTTGTCACATGACGACAAGAAGAAGCTGATTAACAATACTAATACTATCGATATTATATATGAACTGCTTTTCATAATCTTAATCATTTTATTTTATTAAATATCCAGTGATAATCCGATGGTCCACGTGCGTGGCTGAGGATAAGAACCAATATCGACTCCTCTGCTGAACAGCCCATGTTGTCCCCCCCCAACGGGTCCGGCTACAGCAGCATTCACACTGCTAACCTGCGGATCATAACCCGAGTACTTTGTGATCGTAAATACGTTTTGACCCTGCAAATAAATATTCAGATCTCTAATTCCCACACGGTTGAGGAGACTTTTTGGAATCGAATATCCAAGTCTGATATTCTGAAGACGAACATAACTTCCATCTTCAACCCATCGGTTAGAAGTTCTCCCGTTATTATTGGGATCGCCGAAAATAGCTCGCGGCACTGTATTTGAATGATTAGAAGGTGTCCAGTGATTATTGTAAACATGCCGGTCGTAATTGCCATAACCATCCATCAGTTCAATGGTCTGACGAACCCTGTTGACAATTTTATTTCCATAGTGTCCCTGAAAGATCATGGACAATTTCCATTGCTTGTAATTAAGGACTGCATTAAACCCATAAGTAAATTTAGGGATGGCGCTACCCAGATAAGTTCGATCTGCAGAAGTTATTTTTCCGTCTCCATTCAGATCTTTAAACCGTATATCACCCGGAGCGGTAAAATTAGCAGCTGTAGCACTATTTCGGGCACTGGTATCATATTTGCCATTGCTATTTAACTTTTGGTTTTGATAGGCATGATTATATACCTGATTCCAGTTTTGGAAGATACCATTTGTCACATAGCCATATAATTCACCAATCGGATGACCTACGGCCGTCTTACTGCCGTTTCCATAAATTGGCTTTCCTCCCTGACCCAATGACAGCACTTTATTGTGTAATGTCGATAAATTACCTGTCAAATCGTAGGAAAAAGCACCTGCATGGCTTTTATATTCAAGCTTGAACTCAAATCCTTTGTTAAGCAGTGAAGCTCCATTAACAGTAGGACTGGAATTTGAACCCGTAGAGAGCGGAATGGGAACCCCTACAAGCACATTTTTGGCCTCATTATTATAGTAATCAACGCTTAAACTGAGTTTATTAGCAAATAATCCCAGGTCCATTCCAATATCGCGTGAAATATTGGTTTCCCATTTAATATTGGGGTCGACCAGATTAATTTGAGTAGCTCCCTGTGCCAATTGATTGCCAAAAACGTAATTGGCATGGGTATTTATATAAGCGCTGTATGAGTAATTTCCTATGTCCTGATTACCCAACCGGCCATAGCTTGCTCTCAATTTAAGATTATTTATGAAATTTACACCTTTGAAAAACGGTTCATTACTGATACGCCAGCCGACCGATGCCGAAGGAAACAGTGCATATTTATTACTGGGTGCAAAACGGGATGAACCATCTCTTCGCAACGTTCCGTGCACCAAATATTTATTCTTATAATTGTAGTTGATTCTACCCAGGAACGATCGTAAAGTATGGCTGCTTCTGGTACCCGAGGCATTTTGATTTTTGGGGCCGGCGCTAAGCACTTTAAAATATGGCCTGGTATATCCTTCAGCATGTCCGGCGATAGTTTTAGTATTTGAAATTTGCTGGGTATAACCAATAAATGCTTTTATATGGTTTGGACCAAAATCCTGTTTGTAGTGAAGGGTATTTTGTACAATCTGTGTGGTATATACATTGGTATTTTGATCGAGTTTTGCAATTTGGTTTGTATAGAAAAACCCAAGATCATACGTTGGTACAAATTGAAATCCCAAAACCGTACTATGATCATAGCTATAGCGTACCTTGTAATATAAATGAGGAGTAAAATTATATTGCCCGGTAATTGATCCCAAAAATCGGTTCACTTTGGTAGTACTTTGCAACAGATTATTCGCACCTATCACATTCAGGGAAATAGCTTTGCGAATGTTGGCATCGGTTCCGCTGTATCCTCCAAGCCTTGAAGAACTATATATGGGCTGCGTCGGCAGTGCATGAAGGATGTCCTGAATGGGCGAGGTCAAATGCAGGCCGGTAAGATTAATCTTATCCCAGTGAGCGAAATACATTGATTCATTAACTTTGAATTTTCCGAAAGTGTAACCGGAATTAACGCGCCCGTCATAACGGGTGAAATCCGGTCCCGGCCCTTTTAGGGTGCCGCCTTCATTGTAATAATTCCCACTCATTGCAAAATGTCCATTTTGATTTCCCCCTGAGATAGTCAGACTGTGATTTTGAGTCTGAGCAGTAACAAATGCGGCATCCTGCCAATTTGTATTTATTTTTGACGGACTCACGTAGTAGGAAGATTGCGGATCATTAGCAGGAGCAAGCGGCTTGCCGGCATTTTTTAGTTCCTCATTATCCAACTGCTGATACTGTTTAGAATTCATCATGTTATATCGGCCCACAATATTCTCATGACCATAATATCCACTGTAATGAACCTTGACGGGCCCTTTTTTACCCTGCTTCGTCGTAATCAGAATTACCCCATTGGCGGCCCGCGTCCCGTAAATTGCCGCGGCAGAGGCATCTTTAAGCACCTGTACAGATTGAATATTGTTTGGATCAAAATCCTGAGGTCCACCCACAGGTACCCCATCCACTACATATAAAGGCTGATTATTCCCAAAAGTGGCAGGGCCTCTGATTTTTATAAGTGGAGTCGATCCCGGAGTTCCGCTGTTTTGAACTGTCAAACCAGCCACTCTACCCTGTAGGGCGCCACCTATTGAAGGGGAAGTGGTGTTTTTTAAATTTTTACTACTAACTGAGCTAATAGCCCCCGTAATATCCTGCTTTTTTTGCTTCCCATAACCAACAACCACCATTTGCTGTCCCTGAAGGGTTATTCGTTTCAGGGCAACATTGACAGTAGTCCGCCCCCTGATTGGGACTTGCATGGTCTTATACCCGATATAGGAAAATACAAGCGTATCCCGCATGCTGGATACCGAAAGATTGTATTTCCCCTTGCTGCTTGTCGTCGTTCCGGTCGTAGTGTTTTTAACTTTTATATTAACCCCGGGCAGCGGGTTTCCAGAACTCGCATCTGTTACCTTACCCTTTATTTGCTGTTGTGCAAAAGCATTTATTGTTGAAAAAACAAAAATAAATGCTACTAAAAGTAAACTTCTTAGCTGTACATATGACTTCATAAGCCTCCCTGTTTTTAATTAATCTGTTAGCCAGAAAATGTAGTGTGTTATAAAACAGACTTTAAATGTATTTTTAACACTTAATGTCTGTTTTTTATTTTAATATTATTCAGAACTACTTGCAACCGGTTTCAAGTTTATTTGCAACACCTTGGAAAGGCACAAAAAAATAATTAAGCGATCTAATAATAAGTGTGTTTATTACGCTTAAAGACGGTTTTTTAGATAAGATAAGCTCAAAAATCACTACATTTTCGATCTGAAATATAAATGAAGAACAAAAAAAATTTTGAAATAATTGTTAGATGTTGTGCGAGCGTTAGGCCTAACAACTAATCATTACCTGGAGAAAGGATATTATTCGCATTTACCCTGCTTTTTTATTTATATAAATTATACGTTTCCCCATCTTTTTCCCCTTGGATCTTACATCGAAACGGATTCCACAGTTTTATTACGGTTGTTATACGAATATTTAAAAATGCTAATAATTTCCTTCATTATTGAGGAATTGTATAGTTCCACTTGTCCGACTTAATTGGTACCTTCTGCTTATTGCCGCCGGGCCATCTTATCAATATCGCCACGGGTTTGCGGGCAGCTGGATACCCCATAACCTGCACAGGACTGTTTTGGGACCAGTACCCCGATCCCGCCTGAATTTCTCGTCGTGGACCCTTTGTACCATTTTTATATACGAGACGCATACTGGCCCCGATTGCATCACGGTTGCCCGAACGGCCCACCAGCCGGATCCGATAGCCCCGCCGGGGAGTTTGATTCTGGTAAAGTTTGGTACGCTTTCCATTTTGAGATACAACCAGATCTACCCGCCCGTCTCTATTAAAATCCCCCAGAGCCGCGCCGCGTTGCTCCCCGTAAACCTTTACCCCGCTTTTTTGTCCCGGTACGGCTGTGAAGTGCCCATGCCCATCGCCTTCTAACCAGAGACCACGGCCAGCGTCCTGCCGGGGAATATGCGAGGGCATATCAAAAAAGTTCTGGCTGAGAAAAATATCTTCGTTCCCGTCATTATTATAGTCGCCTACGCTTGCATCGAAGGCAACGGAGAGTTGCGCCGCCCGCGGTAAGGGATGAGCCACAAAATGATCTCCGCCCTTATTGATAAACACCATGCTTTGCATGGTATTAATTTCTTTCGTGTGAGTCTGCTTAAAATACGGACCCAGCAGCTTCTTAATCGAAGCGTGGGCAAACTTCTTATTACTGGTAATATCTCCAAAAAAGCTTTTTGAAACGGAAGAATAAGCATTTAACTGGCGCCGTGGAACATACGCCTTCATCTTTGGATCATAATACGATTCAATCATATCCATTCGCCTGTCATTGTTGAAATCAGCGTAATACATCTTCAATGGATGCCCCGCTTCAGGCTGATACGAGCTATTTTGTCCCCAGTTTGTTGCTACGATATCCGGGCGTCCGTCATTATTAAAATCACCGGTAGCCACCCCATTCCACCACCCCTTGTATTTGGCCAATCCGACTTTTTTTGTAACATTCACAAAGTGGCCGTGATCATTCTTAAACAGTTTTAAACTTCCCCAGGCAGTACTGATTAGCAGATCGGGCCAGCCGTCTCCGTTGTAATCAGTGAAGACCGCTCCCGTTACTAAGCCAATACTTTTTAATTCATTCGAATTTTTCTTGTCAAGATAAAAGTGTCCATTTTTATTTTTAAAAAGTCTTGAGCGCGCGTTTTCAGGATATTGGGTGGGAATAAAACGCCCTCCTACAAATAAATCTACGTTTCCGTTGTGATCATAATCTGCTGCGGCCAGAGGACCCGTCGTAGAATAAATGCCTGGAATGCTATCCTGTTTC
>DASQZL010000030.1:0-10857 GCA_035638715.1 Balneolaceae bacterium | reverse complement strand
TTGTGATGAATATGGATGCTGTCAACCTCATTTTTCAGCTTTTGCCAGCCCTTTTTTAAATTTATCCTGAGCTTCTGCCAGTTTTTATTCGCTTTCTTTTTGAAGTGCTTAAGGCTGTCATTAAGATTTTTATTGTTTGCTTCAATTCTTTTCCACGCCCTGCGGAAAACTTTTTTATTCGAATCGGCAGCACTATCCGCCTGGAAGTGCAGTTGATTGATTTTAACCTGCAGGCTATCCACTTTCCGTTGAATGGTTTTCACAAAATTTTTCTTCTGCTGTTTTAAATTTTTTTTCTTGTGGCCGCCGTTGTCACAAGCAGTAAAAAGCAGGAGAGAGGCCGCAATGATTCCTAAAAGTTTACGTCCGTTAATCATATACATTTATGATGTATAACTGAAAATTTTCGTTCGTCTTGCAAATAAAAACCGGTATCAATCCAAAATCAATATCAGCAGAACTGCCGGATATCAATGGGGCGGCATCAGTACTTTGTGGATATAATAGATGATGCCGTTCGAGACTTTAACGCTTCCTTTTACAATTTTTGCCCCGTTTACAAAGATGTTCCCGTTTTTCCGGGTGATCCGGAGGGAATCGCCCTCTGCGGTCGGCAGGATTGTCCCGTTTTTGAGCTGCGACTGATGCACAGGTTTTTTGACAATGTGATATTTGACAATTCGTGAAAGATCCTCCTTTCCCGCCCGGTTCATAAGCCGGTTAAACTCTTTGGCGGGCAAGGCATCAAAAGCGCTGTTTGTTGGGGCAAAAACGGTAAATAAAGCATTTTGTTGCAGATATTGCACCAGATCGGCCGCCCGTAACGCCATCGCAAACTTCGAGACTCGTTTTCGGTGTGATAAAATATCAATAAGCGTTGCATTCTGCATAACATACTTACCCTGCAGCCGCTTTCTTTTGGAATGGCTGTTACCGGGCTTTTGTCCGGATCTCGAATGCTTGCTGCACGCAGCCATTCCCATCATCAACAAGCCAATCAGCACAAATCTGAACCTTCTCATCATAAATTTATTTATTAAATGATAAACAACCTCAATAATAACGATTTTTCTGCATTATTGATCTGAAGATTTCCTTACAATCCGAACGGGTCGGAATTATTCCAAAAAAGGTGACATCAAACCAGCCTCTTTGGATTAGCCACATTAAATCATTTCAAAAAAACGCTTACTGATTATTTGAAGGTGTCAATACCTTGTTGATGATGTGAATAAAGCCGTTGGTTGTCTTTACATTTTTGTCAATTACTTTCGCGCCGTTAACCATCATGCCGCTCTGGACCTTGTGGATGGTAATCTTGTTACCGCTCAGGGTTTTAAGCATTTCTCCGTCTTTTAAATCGGTTTCTTTCTTCGACCCTTTCACGATATGATATTTAAGTATTTCCGCCAATTTCGCCTTTCCGGTATTGGCTACAAAATCATCCGGCAGCGTACGGAATGCCGAATCATTGGGGGCGAATACGGTGTATGATCCGTGCGTCCCCAGTTTAAGAGACAGCCCGCTTTTTTTGAGTGCTCTCACAAAAGTGCTTAAATCTTCCTCGTGAGAAGCGATATCCATGATGGAACCAACCATTGGTTTAGCTTTCCCGCGATGCTTCGTCCCGGTCCTCATGTGGGCCGCCCCGTTGCTCCTTATTTCTTTACGAGACTTTTTATGGCAGGCAGCCAGCGTTAATGCAGCGACACTCAGCATCAAGATAAATTTAATATATCTCATGATATTTTTGATTTATTGAAGAGGCCTGTTGTTTTAAATTACCCAGCTCCATTGTACTTGCCGGGAATGATCTTTAATAAATCAAACATTAACTCCGCCCTGAGCGTGCCTTGGTGATGTTCCCGTTCCTCAGACATAGGTACAATGCCGTAATAAAAGACCCCTTACGAGGGAGGAGTAGTCTTATAAAGCGGTCATTGAAAAAACCTCGGGAATCCGGCGGAGTGAATCGAAAACCAGGGACAATTATCTCAAACTCGGTTGGGTTTAGTGTTACTCCATACTTCCGGCACAATGGTAACTACGTTCAGCTGTTGTTTCCCAATGCACCTATTATCCCTGCAACTGTTAGAAGCCTATCTTACTTTCTAAATTCACCAGGTGATGATTGAGGCTTTTCAACTGGTTGTTGATTGCGCTCTTGCTTTTTTTCCAGTCACTTTTGCTTTTATTCTTCAAATTGTTCAGTTCTTTTTTCAGCTTTTTATTCTGTTTTTTCAGTTTTTTCCATTTTCGGCGCAGGCGTCTTCTCGTCTTCCCATTTTTTTTATTTATTTTGCTCTGCAGGCTGAGCAATTTCTGATCAACCATTTTTACTTTGCTTTGCAGAAAATTGACAAACTGTTTTTTACTGTTCTCTGCCTTGGGCTGGGCGGTCGTATCAGCTTGCTGAATTTGTGTCGTATCCTGCTGTTGGACGGTCACTTTAGACGAGCGGCCATTGATGGCATTTTTGGATGATTTATGGCTGCAGCCGACCATCAGCATCGATAAAACGGCAACGAAAGAACTTGTTTTGACAATATTCATATTTAGCGGTTTGTTAATTATGATTTATTTTGCATAGTACGTAATTTCAATTCTGTTAATTCCGAAAACACCCTGATTGATCAGATTCGCATTAATTTTACAGATAATTTATGAATATAAGCATTCTCGGATGCGGCTGGCTGGGATTCCCGTTGGCTGTGCAGCTCACTCACCATAAACATCAGGTAAAGGGATCAACAACCACACCGGATAAAATGAAACGGCTCCGTCAGGAAAAAATTCTGCCATACCTGCTAAAATTAACGCCGGAGCTCGAAAATCCGCATGAAGTTCAGTCTTTCTGGGACAGCGACACCCTGGTTCTCAACGTTCCGCCGGGCCGGGGCCGCGACAATATGGTAGATTATCACCTTCGTCAAATACAGTCTGTCGCAAGCTATGCAGCCCAATCATCAATAAATTTTGTATTATTTGTAAGTTCGACTTCGGTTTATCCCAAATTTCCCGGAGTTGTAACCGAAAAGGATGTCGTTCCGGGCAAAGCTGCCCGTTCTTCCGGCAACGCCCTGATACAGGCGGAGCAATTGCTGCAGGAGCAGGAAAATTTTGCGACTACGATTCTTCGTTTGGGCGGTCTTTATGGCGGCGACCGGCATCCTGCGCGATACCTGGCCGGACGCAAAAATCTTGGCGATCCCGCTGCGCCGGTCAATCTTATTCACCGTGACGACTGCCTGCAAATCATCCAGCAAATCATTGAAGAAAATATTACCGGAGAAGTGTTCAACGCCGTTGCCGACAGCCATCCCGCGCGCCGGCAGTATTACACCCGCACAGCAAAGGCCCTGGGGCTTGAGCCGCCCACTTTTAGTGATGAAAACGAAGATAAAAATTATAAAATAGTATCAAACCAGAAGCTCAGGCAGCGGCTGTCCTATTCATTCAGCCATGCCGACCTGATGGCATCCTGGCCGCTGTAGCCTGCTGCTTCGTTTCGGCCGCCACATGATTGATCAAGCTGAAAAAGATGATGCTGTGAAATGGATACAGCCCGTACCAGTAAACGAGTCCCGGCAGGCCTCTGGGTTCAAAATAAGCCGTTTGAATAAGTTTGGTGGAGCCGTCGTCGGTGGGTTGTGCCTCAAATTCAAGCCAGGCGCGACCGGGCAATTTCATTTCGGCGCGCAGCCGCATCAAACGGTTTTCCCGCAGGGCTTCCACCCGCCAGAAATCGACGGCATCGCCCACGCGCAGGTGGTGAGGATCACGCCGCCCGCGCCGGAACCCTACGCCGCCGATCAACCGATCCAGGATACCGCGTAGTTTCCAGGCCCATTCAAACGTTAGCCATCCCTTGTCGCCGCCTAAACCGGTGAAGGTGCGATAGACATGCTCCGGATCGGCGTCGACATAGCGAATGCGTCGTTCGATATTCAGGCCTTTTTTAGTATCGAGTATAACCGGCCGCGCATCGCCTTTACTGCTGAGAAGCGCATCATTCCAGGTGGTTTCCACCTCACGATTTTCGGCGATTTTATCGAGCGCCAGGCGAACGGCTTTTTCATACGAAATGGGCTTAATTTCGGTGAAAAAGCGGGCAGCACTGTCATCATACACAATTACATCATTTTTTAGGCCGGCGATCAGTGGCTTGGCCAGCGAGGCCGGGATGGGGGTAATCCAGTGCACCCAATGCGACGATAGCCAAGGTGTAAGAAACGGAACCGGGATGAACACGCGCTCAAGGTTGTTGATCCGCGCGTAAATACGCATCATGTCGGCATAAGTGATGACATCCCTTCCACCGATTTGGATGATTTCATCTTTTGTCTCGGGTTTTTCCAGCGCGCTCACCAAATATTGCAGCACATCGCGGATGGCAATAGGCTGCACTTTGCTGTAGACCCATTTCGGACAAATCATGACAGGCAGGCGATCGGTCAGGTAGCGCATCATCTCAAATGATTTGCTGCCGGTCCCGACCACAATAGCAGCCCGAAATTCCGTAACCGGCACACCCGATTCACGCAGGCATTCGCCGGTTTGCTGTCGAGAACGCAAATGGCGGGAAAGTTTATCTTCGGGATTGCCCAGCCCGCCCAGGTAAATAATACGCTTTACGCCATGCTCGCTTGCCGCATGCCCGAAATTACGTGCCGCACGCATGTCGCGTTCATGAAAATCCGTACTTTCGTTGCCGCTCATGCTGTGGATCAAATAGTAGGCTGCATCAGCGGCCTTCATGGCTGCAGGCAGCGTCTCGGGGTTCAGGACGTCACCCTCGACGATTTCCACCTCGTCAATCCATCTTCGGCCCTGCAATCGGTCGCGGCTGCGACTAAGCACCCGGACCTTATATCCACGATCAAGCAGCCGGGAGACGAGCCGCCCGCCGATGTATCCGGTAACCCCCGTCACAAGGCACAAAATATCGCTATTATCGGTTGACATAATTTGGAGTTAATGCATGATAAATTTTTAACGCAGAAATGGGACGGAGGTTTCATGTTGCATGAATTCTTATCTGTATGACGTTTAATTACAGGGCATAAGGGCCAACAGATTGCTATAAATAGAGAAATATCTTGCATTTTTAACGGTTGAGCGGAATATTTAGGAGGTAACTCACTGAACATGCCACCGATTACTGTATAATTTCCTACTATAAATTTAACATCTATGTTTAAACTTTTTGTATCTCTCGGAAGTATCAATGCCATGATAGCTGTAGCACTGGGAGCTTTTGCAGCGCATGGGCTCGAAGGACGTATTTCTCCCGATATGCTTGAGGTTTTCGAAACCGGCGTGCGCTATCATTTTTACCATGCCCTGGGGCTGCTGGCCGTAGGGATGATTGCTACGCAACTGCCGGATTCAAGCCTTTTGCAATGGTCGGGGTGGTTGATGGTAGCCGGTATTGTCATTTTCTCGGGCAGCCTTTACATCCTTTCTACAACCGGCATTAAGTGGCTGGGCGCCATAACTCCTATCGGCGGAACGGCATTTATAATAGCATGGTTATTAATAATAATAGCAGTCTTAAAGTAGTTATACCTTAGGTAAAGTCCCATTTAAAGAGTATTGAACGCAAACAGGCTTTTACTGAGCTAATTTCCGTTAGCGCCAAACCGCTGTACAGTACAAGCGAGCGATTGCCTAATTTTTTCTACTTAACTTCTTTCTGTCATGTCAAAATACAAGCTATATATATTGTTTGCCTTAATCGTCTTCGGTTGGCCTGCGAAAGGGCTGGGACAAACTGAAATCAAGGCACAACGCAGCTCACTTCAGGGTTTACAGGGAGTAGGCTTTACGGTAAATATTGAGCAAAATACGGCTCTAACCGATACGCAGCTGGTAAAAATATCAACTATCAAAAAGCAGGGAACCCAGGTTTTAAAAAATGGAAATGTTCACGTGTACAGCGATCAACAGGTGCGCTCTTCAACACGAATACCCGTTTTATTTCTGCACATCAATTCGCACAGCACGCGTAATGGAATTATCGCTTTTGCAATCAACATCAGCCTCTATCAACCGGTAAAACTTGAGCTGAGCCACGATAAACGCATGACAGCCGCCACTTGGGAAGATGGCGAAGTGGGCCTTGCAAGTTACGATAAAATAGGTGTTATTACCCAAGCAGCTATGGGATTGATTAAAAGTTTTATTCACGCCTATAAACAGGCAAACCCCAAGTAAATTTTTAAAATTTAAACGACTTAAGCACACTGATTGCTGCTTGAGCTTTGTGCCTTAAAAAACATCGTTTTTATTGGTGCATACTATTTAATCCAAACACGAATTAGTAATTTTATCAAGTAACAACGTGATTCATGAAATTCAATGATATTAAAAAACTTTGCCTTTCCTTCACGGCAGCCGAAGAAGAATCTCCTTACAATGAAAATAAGAATCTGGTTGCCTTTAAAGTGATGGGAAAAGTTTTTGCTATTGCCAACGCTAACCCTTTTGAATATATACATTTAAGATGTGATCCGGTTAAGGCCGCAACCCTTCGGAACCTTTATGAAGAGGTGCAACCGAGTACTTTCGGAAACAAACGCCGATGGAACAGAATCTATGTAGATGGCATACTGGATGCTGAGATTATCAAAGAATGGGTGAAAGATTCTTATGATCTGATCTTTGAAGATTTACCCCGGAAGAAACAGCGCGTTATTGAAGGCATGCGTGAAAAAGAGCAGGAAGAGAGTTAATTAAATATCAAGCTCCCTTTTGGCGCAAATCATGAAGGGGAGGGGGTCCCGCCAACAAATTTTGTAACCCAAGGTGAACTTGATATATGAGATTTAGTTAGTAATTGACGAAATATGTTAAGTTACTAAGCTTCCCGAGGAAGATAATAAGTAAACTTGAGTGTAAGCCAAGCCTTATTGCCGCGCTGTGAATGAAGCTATTCCACTGAGCGGCCCAAAGAAACCACAGAGTTTAGAAGAGGTATTTCCCCTGTGATTCTCTGCGTGTTCTCAGTGTCTGCGCACCGGAGCGCTTTGGTAGGAAGGTGCGCAGCTTTGTGTAATAATAATGAAAATTTATTTACTCTCTTAGTTACCTGACCGGCATTATTCCGGTTTTTATGTTGCGTTTATGAAAAATAGGCCCTTTCTCCCCTACTTGGCGGCTACCGGCTCTTTCTTTTCTTTTTGCGGAATCTCCGTCTGTACAATCTTGAAGCCGATTAAAATGGTAATCGCAACCGCAACAGCGGTGCAGTAAAAAGGCAACCCGTCGGAAATGCCGAACAAAAATCCACCAAAAACAGGTCCAAACATGCGTCCTAATCCCTGCATACCCTGCGAGGTGCCCATCGTGGCACCAACATTGGACTCTTCCGCCTCTTTCGAAATCAAACTTAACATGGTGGGCTGATTTAAACTGAATCCCACGGCCATAATTCCCAGGTAAACGGATAACATGGTAAGAGAACCGGCCAGTGGAATTAATCCCAACCCGATGGACATTAAAACACATCCGGCAAGAAATATTTTTCCTTCATCAATATATTTGGTTAACTGCCGAACGACCCCTCCCTGAATAATCGCTGCAATCAGCCCGATGTAGAAAAATTGTATGCCGATCTGCTCAATCGAGAGCCCCAGGTTTGCTTTGCTGAAAAGAGGGAAGGCACTATAAAGACTCGCCTGACCAAACGCCAGCAAGAAATAGGCAGCAAACAGCGGGAAGAGCAGTCCGCGGGCATCCTTGCCACTTTGTTTCGATAATTTTTGCCAAAATGCCTTGCTAAATACCGTATGCCGCGTCGGCCGGTCGGTAGAAACGGCACGGTTGGACGTATCCACCGTTTCGGGCAGCTTGAAGACGACAAACATGTTACTGCAAAAAGAAAGAAATGCGGCAAAGAACCCGGGCATGGCGTATTTATTGCGATTCATCCAGTGCCCGAAGGCCGGCAAGCCGTGATGGGCAACAAACTGATGAAAAGCATGACTAATAAGGCCGGTGGCAAGGGCCGGACCAATTACAAATCCGATGCCGAAAGCTGCCCCTATCATGCCCATGCCTTTCGATCGGTTTTCTTCCGTGGTGATATCGGCCACATAGGCCTGTGCCGTCGAAACATTGCCGCCCATAATACCTGCAACAATCCGCGATAGAAAAAGCACCCACAATGAACCGGCTAACCCAAAAATGATATAGGCAATAACGGAGCCGAGAGTACTAATGATCATTACCGGTCGCCGACCGATACGGTCGGAATAACTGCCCCACATCGGCGAAAATATCAATTGGGCCAACGAGTAAACGCTGTATAATAATCCAACGAGCAGTGCCGATGCGCCAAATGTTTTGCCATAATAGGGCAGTAGCGGAAGCACAATGCCAAATCCAATTAAATCGGCGAGTACTACGATGAAAACGGGGAGTAGTGAATATTCTTTCTTTGATTGTTTATTCATGCAGTTTTTCTGATTATTTGATTGAGAAAAATTTTGCAGTGATATTGTTATAAGGGCTTTGTAAAACTTGCACGTCATCCCAAATCACGGCTGGCCCTGTGGAATGCTACAACGTGGCCCTGGCAGGCCGGGATTCCATGGGCTGGCCGGGTGAGGGAACTTAAATTTTAATACGTTTTACTGTTTGTTTTGGAAATATAAACTATAACCACATTTGATATTCCTCGTCTCCCGACCGCCGTCGGGATCCATTGTGCCCATGGCGCAAAACTCTTTTTAAGAGGTTAAAAATTTTCATCCAATGTCTGTGCGGCCGCTTCAATCGTCTGATCAATCATGGATTCATCAAGCGACGTTGCCAAAAACCACGATTCAAATGGCGAAGGCGGCAGGTAAATTCCACGTTCGAGCATGCCTCGAAAGAACGTTTTAAATTGCTCTTTATTCGTGGCATTGGCTGCTGCGAAATTTGCAACACGCTTGTTTGTAAAAAATACATTCATCATGGAACCGACCCGGTTAATTGCAACGGGTATTTCCTGTTCAGAAAATACGTTCTTGAGTGCCTCGGCTAACTGAGCGGCCTTTTGTTCAAGATCATAATAGTGCTGCGAGTTTTCATGCAACTCCGACAGTAGTGTGTATCCGGCCGCCATGGCCAGCGGATTGCCAGAGAGTGTTCCAGCCTGGTAAACAGGGCCGACCGGGGCAACTTCGTCCATAATTTCGCGCTTGCCTCCAAATGCACCTACCGGCAGTCCGCCTCCGATAATTTTGCCATAGGTTGTAAGATCCGCATTTACGCCATACCGTTCCTGGGCCCCGCCGGGTGCTACGCGAAAGCCGGTCATCACTTCATCAAAAATAAGGACGATATTATGGTCATCACACAGGTTGCGCAAGCCTTCCAGGAAACCCGGGGCCGGTGGAATGCAGCCCATATTGCCGGCAATGGGTTCAACGATAATTGCAGCTATTTCGCCTTTATAATTGCTGGTGATGTCTTTTACGCTTTGCAAATCGTTAAAATCAGCGGTGAGCGTATCAACGGCCGTTCCTTTGGTCACGCCGGGGCTGCTGGGTGAACCTAACGTCAATGCGCCACTTCCGGCCTTGATCAGGAATGAATCGCCGTGGCCGTGATAATTTCCCTCAAATTTGATGATTTTATCCCGGCCGGTATATCCGCGGGCCACCCGGACGGCGCTCATACAAGCTTCCGTACCCGAGTTTACCATGCGGATTTTATCAACGCCCGGAACCATTTCTTTAACAAGCTCGGCCATTTTAAGCTCAATCTCCGTGGGAGCGCCGAAAGAAGTGGATTTTTCAGCAGCTTCCTTTACGGCTTCGACCACCGGCTCATAAGCGTGGCCCATAATCATTGGTCCCCATGAACCGACGTAATCAATATACTGGTTGCCATCCACATCGGTGAGGATCGAGCCATCCGCTTTTTCAATAAATACAGGCGGGCCTCCAACCGAGGAAAAGTCCCGGGCCGGAGAGTTTACACCGCCGGGAATGGATTTTTGGGCTCGATTGAATAATTTTTTGCTGTTTTCTAACATTTAAATTGAATTTTTTGCGTCTTTAATACTGATCGCGATTCATCGCGTTCCTACAATAATAATTTTGATGCTTCCTTCGCAAAATAGGTGAAGATCAGGTCTGCACCAGCGCGTTTAAAACCGACCAGTGATTCCAGCATCACCTGTTCTTCATCGAGCCAACCCCGGTCGGCTGCCGCTTTAATCATGGCATATTCACCGGATACATTATAAACGGCCACTGGCACACGCACATTTTCTTTGACGGCACGTATGACGTCAAGATAGGGAAGGCCCGGCTTAACCATTACGATATCGGCACCTTCCTGCTCGTCGAGCTGTGCCTCTTTGATCCCTTCGCGTACATTCGACGGATCCATCTGGTAGGTTTTCTTATCGCCGAAGCCGGGTGCAGAATCGAGCGCATCCCGGAAAGGCCCGTAGTAGGCAGAGGCATATTTGGCGCTGTAAGCCATGATGCCGGTATTTTTATGTCCGGCTTCATCCAGGGCTTCCCGTATCGCGCCGATGCGCCCGTCCATCATATCCGAAGGGGCTACCAGGTCGGCGCCGGCCGCAGCATGGCTGACGGCCATTTTTGCCAAAATTTCCACGGATTCATCATTCACAATTTCACCGTCTTTCACGATGCCGTCGTGCCCGTAGCTTGAGTACGGATCCAGCGCCACATCGGGCATCACGGTTATTTCAGGGATTTCTTTTTCGATGGCCCGGATCGCCCGCTGCATGAGTCCGTCGGGGTTGAAGGCTTCCGTACCCTTGTTGTCCTTTTTGTCTTCCGGCACTTTGGCATACAGGTTCACCCCGCGCACACCAACCTCGTACAGCTC
>DASQZL010000029.1:0-10659 GCA_035638715.1 Balneolaceae bacterium | reverse complement strand
CTGCCTGTGGCCATGTCTGCACCTGCAGACTAAAATACCTCATGGCGTGAAAATAAGACTTAGAAGGCATAAAAAAATCCTTCCTTGGCTCCTTTGCCCCATCCCGGATGTTTGGGATGGTGTGTCAGGTTGTTGTTTGTTATGCGGTTTAACCGTCAAAAGAATCGTGCAGTCTTGGTCAGTTTTATTCACGCCGGTATCATATCCCGGACTCAGGTTAAAATCTCATTCCATTAGTCATTTAAAGTCGATACAGGACATTTGGTTTCCTTCAAAAAATTCCTGGAAATCCACATGGAAGTTACAATCCCTGTTAGCGAATAATCTTATTTTCGGTAATGAGCATAGAAAGAGGCACATCAAACGATTCAACCGGAATCTCCGGGATTAAGCATTGCTCAAAAAGAAGTCCCGCGGTCGGGCAGTTTACCTGCCGCAAAAAACGATCGTAAAACCCTTCGCCGTAACCGATCCTGTTTTTACTCAGGTCGCCTGCGACCATCGGTACGATAATGAGTTGAAGCTGAGAAATGCTCACTTCATTTCCGCCTGCAGGCTCAAGTCCTCCCCATGAATTAGGCCGGAGCTCATCAAATTGATGAAGGCGGACATGGCGAAGGGTCTTTGATTCCATTTTCGTTACAGGCACAACTACTTTTTTACCGGCCGCGAGCATTTCTTTAATAAAAGGGTGCGTATTAACTTCGCGTCGCCGGTTAATTGAGACATAACAATGAATGACTTCTGCCTGCCTGAACTCCGATATTTCTTTTAGGCGGCCAAGAATCCGGGCCGAGTCTTTCAGAAATACATGCTCCGGTATTCCACTGCGCTGCTCGAGCATTTTTTTTCGAATACGTTGTTTCTGTTCCCCTTTGTCCATCTGCCTGTGATTCGGAATTTTTTATTGATCAACCCCGGAAATTTTCTTTACGAAACTTCAAAATTAGGTATTTTCGGCTCCTTTATAAATATATAAGCTTATGATCATTCAATGTCATTTCTTCAAGATGGTCAAGCAGGCGGTCCCAAATATCGGGTCCAAACTTATTCATGTAGTAAATACCACAAATCGTACGTTCCTGCAACTGGCCACCGGGAAACAGGTTCTGCCGAATACGATGAATTCTGTTCAGCTGAATATTTTTTCGTTTTTTAACGGCTTTATACACTTTTCCCTTCAGCTTGTTTAATTCATTAAAATAGGTTGCCTGCGCTTTTTCCACAGCTCCCTCAAGTGTTTCATCTATGGATGAAATCGTTTCAAGGTGTGAGGATGTAACCTCCCTTTCCTCGGCCTTCCATGAATCAAAAATAGCTTCTATATCAACCTCACCGGTACGCTCTACAAATGCTGATTCCAGATCCTCAATGCGGTTATTATACTCATCGATGTCGAACGGGAGTTCCTGCAAAACACGATCGATGGCCGGCTCAATAAAGGTGACACTTAAACGGGGCAATATAGCGGGCATCTGCTGGTCGAAACAGCGATAAAACGACTTCATTTGCCCGTAGTAGGCCAATTCTCCCGGCCCTGCGGCGTAGCCCAAGGTGGGTAGTAGCCGGTCCTGCAAAACCGGACGCAGGAAAACGTCCGGTGAAAAACGAGCGGGATTTGATTCTATTTTTGCCGTTAAATCGGCACTCGTCCACTTTATTCCGGACGCTGTCGTCCAGAATTCATCACTGCGTTGTATTTTTTCACGACCGTTTTCAGGATGAATGTAAAAAAGATGAGAATCATAAACGGTTGCCTGCCGGTGAAATTTCTGTTCGATATGCTGAGACTGGCGTTCCAGGTTTTGATGCAGATCATCAGCTTTTTTAACAGCCGTAATGAGCGGTTCTTTTATTTGCTCTTTGATAGCCGGATGATGACTGCCTGCCAAAACCAATCCGTGTTTGGAAAATAAGCGCGCTAAAAAATTGCCAAAAGCCGTCAAAAATGTTGCACCTGAATAAAAACACTGGTCAAGCATCGTCCAGAGTTCATCGGAAAATTCCGTATCAATAAGGGTACCTTGTATTTCAGAACGGAGTTCTTCAATTTCATCCGGCAATGACAGTTCAGAAACCGGCGGCAAATCCGATTCGCGCGGCGGTAAAGCAAATGATTCAAGATCATTATTTAATAATGACAGGGAACGAATTTCCTCGTAATCATGATCTTCGTCCGCGAGCCAGAAAACCGGAATGACCGGCCGGTTGAGCAACTTTTCCATTTGACGCGCCATTTGGATGGCGGTGATCGCTTTAAGCAGAGTAAAAACAGGTCCGCTGTAGAGGCCGAGCTGCTGTCCCGATACAATTGCCAGCGAATCGGCTTGTTTCAAGCGCTCAATGTTTTTAAAAGTAGCCTCGTCAACGTCAAATTGCTGATTGAATGAATGAAGTAAGCTCGCAGACTGCTCCCGATCTCCCCGGAAGGTGAACGATTTTGCATAATTTTTTAAATCATCCGAAGAAAATGGATTTACAGCGTAAAAATCAGCAACATCCTCAAAATTTTCGACATAGGTTTTAAAAAGTTTTGAAAAAGGAAGGTCCCCAAAAGCGTAATTTTTTATCTGCACCGTTCACCCTTTTAGCTTGTTGATTTCATCACGAATGCGAGCTGCTTTCTCATAATTTTCCGTATCAATTGCCGTCTGTAATTCATTTTCAAGTTTTTCCATTTTACTCATGCCACGGGTGGAAGTCTGAGGGTTTTTCATTTCGCTGCTGGCTATATTATCGGCCTTTTCCGATACGATTCCGGCTTCATCGAGTACATCCTGTCCAACAAATATGGGGGCATCAAAGCGAACAGCCAGAGCAATGGCATCACTGGGACGTGCATCCTGCTCAATATTCTCACCCTCAATCTGGTAACTGATGCGAGCAAAGAAGGTGCCTTCACTAAGATCATTAATAAAAACCTGAGAAACTTCCGCCCCGAAAAGTTCAATCGCATTTTTTAACAAATCATGAGTCATAGGTCTTGGCGGCTTTATGTGTTCCAGTTCGAGGGCAATAGCCTGGGCTTCAAATGTCCCAATAATAATAGGCAGACGCCGATTGCCTTCCTGTTCGTTCAGGATCAATGCATAAGCTCCGCCGCTACTTGGACTGGTGGAAAGACCTAAAATATCTACTCTTATTTTATTCAATGGCCTGCTCGTTTCTAATTAGGGTTTCCTCTTAAAAGTACTGATTTTTGGGAAATTGATAAACTTTCAATTACAATATATAAACGAAAATTAACCTTTGCATGTTTTATAAACGAATTTGAAATAATTTAAAACATAATGACATCGAAAACCATTTCACCTAAAATAAATTCTCTGCATTGGGGCGAAATTAAAGCGAATGGCAGAACCTACAAAGATGTCAAACTTTTTCCGGGCGGTTCCCGGGCGTGGGACTGGAATGAAACGGGGACCCATCATGTGCCGGGCATTCAACCCGCTGATGTTGAAGAGTTACTTGAACACGGCGCAGAAGTCGTAATATTGTCAAAAGGAATTAATAAACGCCTGCAAACAAGCGATGATACCAAAGCCTATCTCAAAGAGAAAGGCTGCCAGTATTATATTCTTCAAAGCGAAAAAGCCGTAAAAAAATATAATGAGCTTTGTACTTCCAAACCGGTGGGCGCCCTTATTCATTCTACGTGTTGATTCGATCTTCACAGCAGCGAATTACTTAGTATTCTCCGGTGATTTCCGAAAATCAAAAGGTGTAACATACTTTTTAAATATGTTACACCTTTCAGAGGAGAAACTAATTTTTGATTTCTCTAAAAATAGAAATCAAAGCCGGCCATAATATTCCAGTGTTTCACTTTTTCGTAGGCCACTTCAGTAGCCGTATTGGTAGAATATAACTGATCCTGATCGTTCCAGGTACCCAGTTGTACCCCCAAATTGAAAACGGTATTCTCTGATAAGCGCGCTGTAAATCCCGCACTATAAAAGTTGCGATCGGCATTCACATTTTTAGTGGGACTTGGATAATAAGCGTAGCCGATGCGTGGAGTAAAATTATTACTGACTTTATACTCAACCCCAAGACGAAGATTATAGACATCGGTAAGATTGGACGCAACTACACTATTAATACTATCCTGTGCGGATTTATTTTTCAGTTCATTAAATTTAATGTGCCCATTGGAATAAGCCACATGCTGTGCAGAAGCGGAAATAGTAAAGCCCGCAAGATCTTTTGCAGTGACTCCGATATTCAGCCGGGCCGGTCGTGCCACCTTATAATTGTATTTACCCAGGTCCTTGCCCGTAAAAACAGCCCCATTATCCATTGTAGTTTTAATATGGGTGCCATATTTTTCATGAATATTAAGCACATTTCTGAACTGATATGCAGCCCCTACATTAAAATGAGGTGAAACCTGGTAAACCATACCTAAACGGGCTGAAAAAGCTGTAAATGAATCATGAATGGTATCTCTGCTCAGAATACGATTAATATCAGTATTATAGGTACCATTATTATTGCTATCAATAACCTTGCCGTTGTAATTGCCCTGTTTATCGGCTTCCAAAAAATGACGTTTATAAGAATAATTGCCGCTGATAACACCAATTGATGCCCCGATGAAGAGATTTTTTGCAAATTCTGTAGCAAAAAAAGCTGAAAACTCGCCCAGGGTTCCGCGTTCTGTTAAATTAAAACGCTGATTGATGCCGGGATAGGATTCACCCTGCGGCAGATATAAGCGAAAAATAGATTCCGATCGGATGTAATTCCCATTATTATCGGTTACATCATTAATGGCATAGGCATTATAGGCTGCCTGATTCAGGGGATTATTCCTGCCAAGTTGGGCGTATGAATCGGTAATGGTCGTCAAATTATTCCGGCCATATCCTGATAGCGCCCGGTTATAATCGTGCGACTGACTATAACCTCCCCCTACAACGAATTTCCCTTGCCTTGTAGGCAATTTATATAAAAATCCGCCATCTGCTACGTTAAATTGATTGTTGTTATAATTCGACGAATTTCCCAGATATGTGCCCTTTTCATTCACATACCTGTCACTGATCCCCAGAGATAAAAAGCTCTGTTTAAAGAAAGCCATTGAGGCCGGGTTTTGTTGATAGGCCCCAAAACCTGTCGCATCACTCACCGCTGGCATTACCAGGCTTACAGGATCTCCACCCGGATATTGTAAATCATAGCGGAGTACATCTCCGGCATCTTGTGCATATAACGAAGGCACACGAATCAGGGCCAGAACAAAAATGCCGGCAGCCATTATAAGATATTTTTTACCCATTGAAATCATAATCGATGAAATTAGTTTAATTTATGGTCGTATTATTACCTAAATAGTTATTTAGTGACCTCGACCACCGTGGCCACGGGATGAATGTCCTCGTGAAGAGTGTGAGCGGCTTTGATGATGAATGGGTTGGTGATAGCTACGACTCCTTACCGGCCTGGAATGATGGTAACCTGACCGGCGCGGACGTGATGGTTGATGATTCATACTTCCTCTTTGTACGGGGTGGAAAGACCTGCTCCGTGTTCGGCTCCGGCGCCTGTGGTTTACGCTACTATTACGATTTACAGAATGGTTGCGCGACCGTCCCTGATTGATAACGTGGCTACCGCTGCTGCGATTTCGGGTATGTAATCCAACTCTGCTGGTTCTTCGCGATCTCGGTTGTTGATGATAACCGCCCGAATTTCGCGAATGCGACCGAAGCGCACCGCTGTTAGCTCTGGCATTTCGACTGCGGACGGCCCGGTTACGTGCAATCGTTCGCGATCTCGTGTAAACACCGACTCTGGAATTTTCATCCCCGCCTCTTCTTCCATATCGTCGTTGTTCGTGATGGCGGTGATGGTATCCGTAATATCCATAATTATAGTAGCCCGGATAGTACGGATAACCGTAATACCAACCAGCGCTTCCATAATATGATCCATAGAAAGGATCATAGAAGAAGGGGTCATAAAAGTTATAAAACGGCCCAAAACCGAATCCGATTGAAAAGCCCCATTGATTGGCGTAAAACGGATCATAAAAACCGTTGCCAAAACCAAAGGTCAAATAGGATGAATAGTAGGGGTTCCAAAAGTCAGATCCTGCAAAAAAACCGTCATTAAATCCATTTAAATAGCCTTGATTGTAAGAATAGGGATTGCAATCACAGTTATTCCAAAAATCAGCGACCTGATAATTTTTATAATAAAGAGGCACGTAGTCATTATAATTTCCATAATAATAACCATTATCTGATGAAGAATACTGAGACGAATATGTTTGCTGCCGTGCCTGAGATTGAGCATATCCCCTTCCCCCTCTTTGTGTCGCTTGGAATTCCGTATAACAGCCGCTTAAACCTAAAACCAGTGCAACTGCCAAAATAAACGTTTTTAAAAATTTCATAATAGCCTCCGGCCTGAAAAGACCGCTTTATGCTCATATGTTCAATAACTTACTATAAGATACTTCTTTTTGTTTCATCAGACAATAACATGAACATGTTAGGTATTAATTTTTAAATACATGGCTACCGATCTCTACATTCTTCTAAAATGAACCTTAAGCTTAATGAAGTAATGAAATCTCACTCATGCTCTTACAACTATTTATCTGCGCTATGGAAAGTACACAGTCTTAAAGTTAAATCTCTCCTTTTAGAGATTTTGCAATAACCTCTGCTTTAGAATTAACGTGCAATTTTTTATAAATATTGCGAATATGAGCCCGCACGGTATCGATTGATATATTATAGCGATCAGCGATCATTTTATAACTTAACCCATCGACAAGCCCATTTACAATGTCATGCTCGCGGGGGGTTAGATCCGAATCGGGATCTTTCTTCGGTGCTTTATCCTGAAAATGGGTGATCACCTTGCGCGCTATTTGGGGAGACATTGGTGCTCCGCCGTTAATCAGATTAATGATGGACTCTTTAATCTCCGGCAACGACGTATGTTTAAGCAGGTAACCCGATGCCCCCGCGCGTAGTGCGTTAAATATCTTATGGGAATCGTGGTAAACAGTAAGCATCATAATATCAATATCGGGAAATTTTTCCTTTATCAGGCCTATTCCCTTAATACCCGACATTCCCGGAAGCTGAATATCCATTAAAATAACCTGGGGCGGATCATGATCTTCAAGGTAGTCGAGCATTTCCTCCACGGTTTCAACCGCTACCGGGCACGAAAGCTCATCCTGCATATCCAAATAACGCTGGATCAAATTCCTTATCTTTTTATTGTCTTCGACTATACCAATTGATGAAGCCATAATTTTTAATTTCAAGGTGAAAATTTTACAAAAAAAACTACATGTTCAATATTGAATCACGGATTTCAGCATTTTATACGGTTCACAAATTAATTGTGTTTTCTATTATTCAAGCTGACCCTGTACCTCTACGGTAAAACCATCTTCATCCTGAAAGTTAACGGATCCATTTATTCTTTTCCCTCGCATTTTCATGTTACGTAATCCATTTCCAGTTTTCCGTCGTTTAAGCACATCTGTTCCGTTGTCATCAATTTTAAGATTAAATGAATTGCCGTCAGATATCAAATAAATATCAACCTTTGTCGCATTCGAGTGCTTGGCGATATTATTAATGGCCTCCTTAAAAATAAGATACAGGTTTTCACGGAGTGAAACGGAAAGCGACTGGTCAGTATTCAAATTTTCAAAGTGATATTCAACCTTGCGATCGGACAGCGTATTATTCACATAATCCTGCATGCGATCGGTAAGATCACCGACCGTGTCATTCCGGGCATCGATCGACCAAACAATATCATCCAGACTTGAAACAATTTTGCGGCTTTGCTCTCCGATATTTCTTAGTGAATCCTTTAGATCATCCGGTACATCCATCGTAAGTAGAAAATCCGATTGCAGGGCAATTTCCGTGAGTGATGACCCCACATCATCATGCAAATCACTGGCAATACGAACCCGCATACGCTCAATATCAACCATCTGCCGTACACGAAAATAGTGGTAAATAAACAGGATAATACCAGCCAGCACCAGTCCCATCAAAAGAATAAACCACCAGCGAAACCAAAAAGGAGCTCTGACCTTAAAATATAGAGCTGCTGTGCTTTTGCTCCATACCCCATCACCATTTTTCGCCTTCACCTGAAAAGTGTATGTTCCTGAATTCAGTGCGGAGTAATGCACCCGCCGCTGCTTGGTCTGCTGCCATCCCTCCCCTGATCCTTTTAATCTGTATTGATAAACCAATTGTTTGGGCGCTGAAAAATTAATGCCTACAAAATTGATGGTAATATTTCGATCATCACTCGGTATTACCAGATTTTTCCAGTTTGTTATATTTTTTTGGGAAATCATCACCTTATCAATATGTATAAGCGGTGGAACGGAATGATTTTTTTCTTTTGCAGGATTAAACCGGATCAAACCGTTTACGGAACCGAACCACAATACTCCATTCCGATCTTTAAAGGCCGCGCCGGCATTCATTTCATTGGCAATTAATCCCTGTGCTCGCGTGTACAGCTTAAAAGTTGCGGCCTTCGCGGATTCTGACTTGGCTTTTTGGTACTTGTTGAAATTAAAGCGAATGACACCTTTATTTGTTCCAATCCAGAAATCCCCCTTGTTGTCTTGTATGATAAAATAACAGACTTCATCGGGCAGTCCATCGGCTGGCGTGATACTGGTAAAATGGCCATTTTTAAATCGTGCGATCCCTCCGAATGTCGCAAACCATAAACTTCCATCGTTGGCTTTCGCAATATCAAGCACACCGTTGCTCGGCAGGCCGTCCTTGATTGTATAATTCGTGAAATGACCATTTTTAAACCGGCTCACTCCTCCATACGAGGCGATCCATAAACTACCGTTGGGCCCATCTAAAACTCCCAGCGTCGTATTGTTTGATAACCCATTTTTCTTATCAAAAAGAGTGAATTTGCCATCTTTATATTTTATGATACCTTTTCCATAAGTTCCCAGCCACCACTCGTTTGGATTATTGCCAACCGTAATGTTTTTTATTTTGTGATATGGGAGTTCCGGCTCACGATAGTTGGTGAATTTGCCTTGTTGAAAAACACTAAAACCCCGACGAGTACCGATCAGCAGGCGACCTTCCGGTGCCGAGACGACATCATAAACATTATCATTTACCAGTCCGTCGCTCTCATCAAATACCCGAATATGCCCGTTGTGGAGTCGGGCAAGTCCGCCTCCATCTGTTCCCACCCAATGATCGCCGCTCGCATCCTGCGTTATGGAGGTAACTACACTATTCGGTAACCCCTGCTTAATTGAATAATTTTTTACCGGTGTATTTAAATATACACCTACCCCTCCTCCGAAAGTGCCAAACCAAATATTATCTTCACGATCAGCGAGCGTGGCATAAATAACATTATTCGGAAGACCTTCTTCAGCCGTATAATTGGTGAATTTTCCGTTTTTAAAGTGGGCAGCCCCCTTTTCGGTCCCCAGCCAGAGACTGCCGTCCGGAGCCAGCGACAGTGAACGAATGCTATTATTTATCAGTCCATCTGCAGTAGTAAAACTCTTGAATTTCCCATTACTAAATCGACATAACCCATTATCTGTTCCAATCCAAAGCGTTTTTCCCTGATCTGCCAATTTTATATCATAAACCGTATTATTTGGAAGTCCATTTTTTTTCGTAAATGATTGTATTTTCCCGGTGCTTAAATTGAGACGCGATAGTCCACCATTCGTCCCAAACCAAATTACCCCATTGCTTCCCGTTGCAATGGCATTAACTTCATTATTTACCAGTCCGGCAGCAGTCGTGTAATGTTTAAGATGCTGCTTCCCATTCCAGCGCCATACTCCCTGTCCATTCGTAGCAAACCAAAAATTATTATTTTTATCCTGATTAATATCGAGAATAGTGCTTGATGTCAGTGGTTTTAAAACCTTCCGGCTTTGAATACTATCGTCTTTTATAATATTGACTCCCCCACCTGTTCCTACCCAGATACGATTCTTTCCGTCTTGATAAAGGGAATAAATTTTATTGCTTAACAGGCCATTTTTTTCGTAATAATTTTTAAATTTGATGCCATCAAATCTATTCAGCCCATAATTAGTTGCAATCCAGATGTACCCCTGATTATCCTGCATCATATCCTGTACAACGGCTTCACTAAGCCCCTTTTCAATGGAATAAGTGCGAAAAGGCAGTGGTTGTGAAAAGCCTTTCAAACAGCAAAAAAGAAAAATAGAAAGGAAAAAAAATATTTTCCGCATTATTAAAAGATTTTTTGGATATACTTTCAGCGGTGGCAGCTCAAACTCCGCAGCCTTTTAAGTGGCATCACCATGGAGTTAAATATGCTTTTCCGGTGAGAAATACAAGCCACCTTATGTTTCCTCAATGTATGAAAAATAAATCTCTGTCAGGATGCTATCAAATTCTCAAATGTTTTTGAAAGCTTTTCATAAGCCATCTCTCTGATGTCATTGGGCATAGTAAAATAATGGGGCGTATTGTTTGCATCTACTATGTATATCTTTCCATTATCATTATCTCTCAAGACGTCAAGCTCACCAAAATCCATACGCATGAGTTTGGCAAAGTCCACTATACAGTCCAATTCATTGGTACTAAAAGCATTATCCGTAGGTATCATCTTAATATAATCAACTTT
>DASQZL010000028.1:0-7116 GCA_035638715.1 Balneolaceae bacterium | reverse complement strand
TTTTTGATAAAATTCATGGTTGGTACACGACGGGTTTTAAATATTTGCCCAATTTTGTAGTGGCAATCCTTGTTCTCGTCGTTTTTTATGGAATTGCCAGGATGATTCGCAAACTGGTCAGTCACCTGATGCATAATGTGACCCGCAATAAGACGATTATTGATCTTCTTGAAACCATCTCAGGCGTTATCGTTATTGCCATCGGACTTTTTATCGCACTGAGCGTACTCCGGCTTAGCGGCGCGGTCACTTCACTGTTGGCCGGTGCCGGTGTCATAGGCCTGGCACTGGGTTTTGCCTTTCAGGATATTGCCGCTAATTTCATATCCGGTATATTCATCTCCATTCGTCACCCGTTTGGCAAAGGGGATATTATTGAAAGCAAAGGCTACTATGGGACGGTTCAAAAAATAAATTTACGCTGTACACTTATCAGAACTCCCCAGGGGCAGGTTGTTTATGTTCCGAATAAAGATGTTTATGGAGAGGCGCTGATCAATTATACGGAAAATTTCGAACGCCGTATCGATCTGTCATGTGGCGTTTCGTATGGCGATGATCTCGAAAAAGCCAAACGTGTGGCTATCGAAGCGGTCGAAAGCCTCGATAATTATAACGATGATCGCGATGTGCAGTTTCTCTATGATGAATTCGGAGGAAGTTCCATCAACTTTAAAATTCGCTTCTGGGTTGATTTTCAAAGCAATATGGACTACCTGACAGCCCGCAGTGATGCTATTATTGCCATCACGAAAAAGTTCGACGAGGAAGATATTATGATTCCATTCCCAATTCGTACGCTCGATTTTGGTATTCGCGGCGGTGAAAAACTTGATTCCATGCTTCAGGACGGTAAAAAACTTTCCACTGATGACGAGAAATCATCAGCCGGAGGAAATAAAAGCAGTCAGGGGTAAAAAATTTGGTTCAGGTTCTGAGGCCTGAGATCGTCTTTGTCGCCTGCAACTTCAACCACTATTCCAAAAAAAGTTTAAAATAGATAAAAATGAGGTGTCCTACACTTTGAAAGTGAGCCACGCCATTTTCTTTTTTTTATATTATTCAGAATCCTTGTTGTCTCCTTTCAGATATTTATTTAAAAAATTCGTGTAATCCTGGTATAAGAGTATTTCACTGGCCTGGTTATAGATTGCTCCGTGCGCGCCCGGCGGAAATATTTTTAAATCAAAGTGTTTGCCGTTGTTGATCAGTTTCGTCACCAGCTGCATGGTATTACGCACATGGACATTATCGTCCATCATGGAGTGAACAAGCATTAAATGACCTTGCAGGCTGTCGGCGTATGTCTGAGAAGCACTTTTGATGTAACCCTCCTTATTATCTTTTAGTAATCCCATGTATCGCTCCGTGTAAATAGTATCATATAACCGCCAGTCGGTGGGGGGCGAATTGGCAATACCCACCTTGAAGACACCCGGATGAGCCAGCATGCAGTAAGTAGTCATATAGCCACCATAACTGGTACCCATAATTGCCATATTGTTGCCGTCAACGTATGGCTTTTTAGCCAGGTATTTAGCCGTCTGAATGAAATCGTGACTTTCCCATTTTCCCAGATGCTTGTAAACTATTTTTTCAAAATCACGACCGTAATTTGCTGAGCCGCGGTTGTTGACATCCACAATGATGTAGCCGTGCTGCGCCAGATACTCTTGGTAGGGATTGGTTTCAAACTCGTTATAAACGGCCTGCGAGCCCGGACCGCCATAAATGGCAAAAATAACGGGATATTTTTTATTCGGATCAAAATCCGGCGGTTTGATCATAGAACAATCCAGTTTTTGTCCGTCTGTAGTCGTAAAGTGAAATAGTTGTTTCGGCGCGTAGGCTATATTTTTAATATAGTTGCTGACGGATTGATTGCTGACAAGTTTTTTAATCATTTTACCGTCGTTGTTATGGATACTGACCTGGGTGGGCGTATGGATGTTTGAGTAGGTATCGATATAATATTTCGTGTTCGGCGACATGTTGAAAAAATGACGTCCTACAGTATGAGAAAGTCGCTTTTTGTGCGTGCCATTAAACCGGATGGAATAAAGCTGGCGCTGCAGGGGAGAAACCTCAGTTGAGGTGTAGTAAAGCTTTTTATCCTTTTTGTCGATACCTTCCAGCCGGGTGACGGTCCATTTACCCTTGGTAATTTCGTTAAGCAGTTTTCCGGAATAACTATATCGATAGATGTGCTGGTAGCCATCCCGGTCCGATATCCAGAAAAATTGATGCATCCCTTTCGGAAATTGCATCAGGTTATCAACCCCGGCATAAAAATCATATATGTCGATCCAGGTTTTTGACCGTTGTTGCATGACTTCGCGGCGTTTGCCGGTTTTCACATTAAAGAAGAAAAGCTGCAGGTGATTTTGCCTTCTATTTAGTGTCATTACGGCCAGTGTATTCGGCTTGCTTGTCCAGTAGATGCGTGGGATATAATGAGGGCCGGTGATACCGGTATGCAACCATATTTTCTTGCCGGTGTTCACATTTACGACGCCGATTTTCACCGTGGCATTACTGTCACCGGGCTGGGGATAGGGGATTTTTTCGTAATGCGGATGGGCTCCCTTGAAATTAGTGATTTGTGTGATGGGTTCATGACTGTTATTGCTTTGCCAGAAAGCGATATATTTGCTGTCGGGAGACCATCGCCAGGCCTGCGCCTGTCCGAATTCTTCTTCGTAAACCCAGTCAAAATGGCCGTTAAACACATGTTTACTGGCATCGTTGGTGAGCTGTTTTTCGTTTTTTGAGCCCAGATCATGAACATACATATTGCCGCCTCGCTCATAGCCAACCTTGCTGCCATCCGGCGAAATTTGTGCCGTACGTGCATTTTTAACCAGTAATTTGAGACTTTGATTTTTGCGCGAATAGGTGTAGTAGTCTGATATGCCCGACCGGCGCCATATTGGACGGAAATGCGTTTTAAATACTATGAATTTTGAATTACTGGACCACTGAAAAGACCGGTAATGAAAAGTGCTGTCGTTGCCCGGGAAGGTATGATTTTTACTATTGAAGATAAGCGTGTCCGTTTGCGTGGCCGGGTCGTACGACCGGATTTCTTCGCTTTGCGTGGTGTTGTTATATTTGATATATGAATAACGTTTGCCTCCGTCAATCCAGTGGACATCGCGCGGGCCGTGCGAGCCCCGCAGCCTTCCCCCGCTTGCCAGGGCTTCTCTTACACTTTGATAGCGCTTCTTCTGTTGAGCATGGAGGGGTTGCAGAATGTTAAAAGCAATAAAAAACAGGATGGCGAAAAGGGGGTACCGGTAGAATCGTTTTTTCATGAAGAAATGGGGATTTGTGTTGATTGAAATCTTCGGTAATTCATGAATCTACAACAATGATTCAATAATAGAGGTTTTTTAACACTTCAAAATGTGAATTAATGAAATAACAAGCAATTGAGCAAGTAATTTTGAAGGCCATAATTTTAAATAACGTAAATTCGAGAGAAAGAAGGTTAACGATTTACTTGCAGGCTAAAAGCAACAATATTTTTGCTGAATTTATATGAAATAACATAGGCACGATATAAAACTGACGGGTAGAGAAATAAGATCAATAAGTAGTTTTATTGTATTATACGAAGCTACGCACCTGCAGGTCGAAATATTTTTTAAGACACAGGTGTGTTGCTCTGTGGATCAGTTTATTTCAGGGTACAGCATGAGGCTTATCTCAAGCTTGCACTTAATGGCAAGATACATTAAAACTCGCAGCGATTTCAGGAAATTGGATTTAGTCAAAGCTAAATTAAATTTTTTATATTGCTAATTATATATTTATATTGCCCATTAATTTCAGATAAATATTCATTTAGTAGAATGTGGGAATCATTAAAAAAGACCTTCAAGCGCACCTCCCTCCGTGAAGTCCTTTTTTATCTTGGTCCTGGATTCCTTATTAGTGTGGCTTACATGGACCCGGGTAACTGGGCAACAAATATTTCGGGCGGAGCGCGTTTTGGACCGGCTCTGCTGTGGGTTATCGTATTGGCAAGTTTGATGGCTATTCTGATCCAGGTAATTGCCGCTAAACTGGGTATTGCAACCGGCAAGGGGGTCGCTTCGTTATGCAGGGAGCGGTTGTCTAAATTTTGGGTTTTTGTTCTTTGGATTGCCGCTGAACTTGCGATGATTGCGACGGATATGGCGGAGATTATTGGCGCTGCCATTGGGTTCAGTCTTATTTTATACCTCCCGCTCTGGGCAGGGGCTGTACTGGCCGGGGTCAGCTCATTTGCCTTGCTGGGGATAAAAACAGCCTATCAGGAGGGATATCGCATGGTCGAATTTGTGATCATGAGTCTTGTGGCTATCGTAGCTCTCGCCTTCGTGTTTGAGATGGTTTTAGCTAAACCCACAATACACATCATTACCGAGGGGCTCTTCCCGACACTTCCGAACTATTCGGCTTTGTATGTTGCCATTGGCATATTGGGCGCCACGGTGATGCCCCACAGTGTATATTTGCATTCCACGCTCGTGCAAGATCGGCGTAAGCGATTAATTGATACCAAAGGCGGTTCAGACGAAGTTCACAGCCATCATTTCCACTTGGAAGCTTTCGATACGAGTGCAGCTCTTTTTGCTGCAATGTTTGTAAATGCTGCGATGCTAATCGTGGCTGCTGCGGCGCTCCAGGGTACCGGCATTCATACCCTCAAAGAAGCTTATGTCACGCTTGACAAGGTTTTTGGCTCGTATTCAAGCCTGGCGTTTGGAATTGCGCTTATTGCCGCCGGCCTCTCATCCTCGCTGGTGGCCACTATGTCTGGTCAGACGGTAATGGATGGGTTTCTTAATTTGAAAATTAATGTTTGGTGGCGCCGATCGGTTACCCTTATACCCAGTATTGCCGTAGTTGCCGCTGGTTTTGAGCCAACCAGAGTGCTGGTTGCTTCGCAGGTGGCACTCAGTTTTGAACTGCCATTTGTGCTTATTCCACTGCTTATATTCACCAAAGACCGTGCTATCATGGGCCATTTTACTAATGGAAAAATGACTACCTATGTTATGGGAGTTATCGTTGGACTCATATCATTGCTCAATGTTTGGCTGCTTTATTCATCAATTTTCGTATGAATTTTTGTAAAGCAGGGCTGAACTTATTTTATGAGGAGTCGCGAATCCGTGTGAGCCATGAAAATGACAATTGATAAAATAATTTCGATATAGGCTGAGGCGGTTAATCCACAAATATTGCAATTGAATATCAAATTCTTTCATAAAATTGGATATATTTAATTAAACTATTAAGCCAAAGATGTCATGGTACTTAGTCAATCTGTAGAAGATTATCTGAAAAAAATTTATAAGCTGGAATCAAAGAGTAAAGGTGCTTCTACAACCCAAATAGCGGAAAGTCTTGATATTTCTTCAGCCTCGGCTACCAATATGCTTAAACGACTCGCTCGGATGGGACTGGTTGATTATAAATCATACAAGGGAGCCCGTCTTACTGAATCGGGCCAAAAAATTGCGCTCGAAATAATTCGTCATCATCGCTTATTGGAGCTGTACCTGTTGGAAGTGCTGGGGTATTCGTGGGATGAAGTTCATGAAGAGGCGGAGAATCTTGAGCACCATATTTCGGAACAGTTTGAAGATAAAATTGCTGATTTACTTAATCATCCGACACATGATCCGCATGGCGATCCCATTCCCACCAAAGATGGTATGATGCCCGAGATGAAGGAACAATCTCTTAGTCAGGTCGAGGAGCGAAGGCCTTATATTATTGTTCGGGTGAAAGATCAGGAACCCGAGCCGCTTCGCTACCTTGAGAAAGAAGGGCTGCTGCCAGGTGCCCGGCTTACCGTGGAGGAAAAAGCACCGCTGAACGGCCCTTTGACATTGCTAATCGAGGACAAAAAGAAGGTTATCGGCCGTGAACTGGCAAGGACGATCCTGGTTTCGCGTCTTTCGGAATAATTAATGGTCAGATTAGTATTTGTAGAATGAGCATAAAGACAACGGCCGCAGTTATAACAGAGCCAACGAGGGCCGGACCAGCATCTTCATTGGCGTCAGGAATGAGCTCTGCAAAAATCATCCAGATCATAGCACCGGCGGCAAAGCCCAGCCCCATCGGTAAATAACGGTGGAACATATCCACCAGTATGAAAGCGGGAACTGCCATAATGGGTTGAGGAAGACTTGAAAATATACTCCATCCACTTGCTTTTAAAGGCGAAGTGCCGCGGGGAACCATGACCAGGCTGATGGCCAGCCCTTCGGGAATATTGTGAATAGCAATAGCCACAGCTATGAACAGCCCGATATTTCCTGCAAATGAAACGCCTACACTAACTCCCTCGGCAAAAGAATGAAGTGTCATAATGCCGAGGATGAGCAATATTTTGGAAACATTGGCCTGGGGCAAATTTGCAAAGTTGACATCCTGTCCGTACCAATCGATTAACCTTTGGCTTATGACAATAAATACGAGCCCAATCAGTACTCCGCTTAGAGTCAGCCAGTGGTTATAGTTTAGTCCCTGATAAATGAGATTGAAACTGGCGGCAAGCATGAGTCCGGCCGCTAATGCATTGGAAATACCGATCCATTTTCGGGGCATATTTTTTATAAAAAAGAAAGGCAGTGCACCTAAGCCGGTAGCCAGGGCGGTAATCAAAGCATATATAAAAACAGACAGTACTGGTTGATGGAAAAGTTCCAAATTGAGGATTTAATAAGTTTTTTTAATAAGTAAGTGGTTTATGCTTCGGCTATTCGGGCAGTCAAACAAAGGAAAAAGTCAGTAATTCTTTAACCTTTCTTTTATATAATCTGGATATGAATGACATGGGATAAGTAATTTCACCAAAAGACCATTTATTGATTTTTTGCTTTATTTAGCTTGGAGTTTAACCACCAAAGAGACTTAACAACTCAGTGGCTAAATATATTAAAATCCCGCATCGCAGCCTAAGAGGAAGTGTTTTTTAGAATCAGATTAAATAGTAAATAGGATTCGCCGAAATTATCAGGAAATATTGAATTCTAAAATAGAAATTGTATAACTGTGTAAGATATGGCTTTATTATAGTTGGTTATTGGAGTGGCATTTTTTGTCGGTGATTTC
>DASQZL010000027.1:0-12078 GCA_035638715.1 Balneolaceae bacterium | reverse complement strand
GGTCCCTGTTTCTCTTGCGGGCATCGATAATTTGCCCCGGATCGGCTCTGGCGATTTGAGGATCAACAATAACAATTTCAGCCAAGCCGATGTCCAGGGGCTCATTAACGCATTAAAAGCAGATGGAAAATTGAATGTATTAAAGTATTAAAGTTCGAGATGGATCGGCTGCATATCATGTGGCCGGTCTATCTTTTTTGAGGTCAAAAAATATGAGGGGAAAATCCTCAGTGCATGGCAACAGGTATATCTGTAAGTTTTTCAAAAAACGGCTTAGAAGATATCCAGCAAAAGATTGAGCGGCTGAAGTTTTCTGCAGAAGCCATCCTGCCTCCACATTCGGATACTGAGCGATTGATGAAGATTAGCAAAACGTAAGAGATTTTGACACAAATATGGGTTTAAAGCTTTTTGTATTTTCCTGTTAATAGCTTTCAATCTATTAATAAAAGTAAGTTGTAAGGTATGGTCTATTCTGGCCTCGATTCCAATGCTTCCGCTAAAAGGAATATTTTATCAATAGGAATGACTAATTTTTCAAAGTGGAATTATACACAGAGACTATATAATCCTGGACTGGCGTACTGAGCATATCATAATTTTTAAGTGTACAAACCACATAGATAAAAAGTAACTTCTCACATTGCGCAGATTTATCCCCCCTATTTTTTACTGAAAAATACAGTTGTAAAATATTTTGACTGAGATTTAAAGTTGAGTAATTATTACCCGTCCTGAAAATAAAAATTCTCAGTAATTTATATTAATGGGTCTTTCCACTCTTTAAAAATGGATGCATCTTGAAAATTCAGGCATAACTTGTTTTTAATAAATGCCCTGGAGAAATGGCATAACTTTTGTGATACCAATATAGTGAGATGCTAATGAATCGGTTTTTGGTCTGACACCGAAATATAGATATAAGATGACAAATGGTTAAAGTATGCTTTGCAATACACTCTCTTCAACCCGGTGGCACTGAGAGGGTGGTGGCTGAATTGATCGACTACTTTGTAGAAAAAAAGAAAGTAGAGACGCATCTGTTGTTATTTGGGAAAAGCCGAAAAATTTTTTACCCGTTAAATGCTTCTGTCATTATACATAAACCTGATTTCAGCTTTGATTCGGATTGGCGTTTTTATTCTACATTAAGGACTCTTTGGTATATCAGAAAGCAGGTTCAACAGATTGAACCTGACGTAATATTAAGCATGGGAGAATATTGGAACAGTTTCGTACTACTTTCTTTATATGGCCTAAAGTATCCGGTATATATTTCTGAGCGGTGTCGCCCTGATAAAAACCTTGGGAGAGTACACGAGAATTTAAGAAGATGGTTATATCCGCATGCCAGCGGGATTATTGCTCAGACGAATTTTGCTAAACAAATTTATCAGAAAAAAGCCTTTAACAATAATATCAGAGTTATCGGCAATCCGATCTATCAGATCCCGCACAATGGAGAACCGCAGGAGAGAGAGAATATTATTCTAACTGTTGGAAGACTCATAGAAACGAAGCACCACGATAGATTAATCAAAATTTTTAAAAAAATATCACCTGCTGGATGGAAATTGGTTATTGTTGGCGGGAATGCATTAAAACAAGAGGGTTTGGAAAAGTTGAAAAAATTGATTGCCGACTTGAATATGGAAGAGGTCGTTGAATTAACAGGTACTGTATCTGATGTGGAAAAATACTACTTAAAAAGTAAAATATTTGCGTTTACATCCAGTTCGGAGGGATTCCCAAATGTGATTGGAGAAGCTATGTCTGCCGGATTGCCGGTGATTGCCTATGATTGTAAAGCTGGTCCTTCGGAAATGATTAAAGACGGTGAAAATGGGTTTCTAATTCCATTATTTGACGATAAGCTATACTCAAAAAAGTTAAGCCGTTTGTTAAATGACGAGGAACTTAGGGTGAGGATGGGGGAAGCGGCCAAAGAGGCGATAAAGAAGTTTTCGATCGATAAAATAGGGGAACAGTATTATTCATTTATTACGGATTTGGGATGAAATTGCTACAAATAAATACAACAGTCAATACCGGCAGCACGGGCCGGCTTACGGAGGAGATTGGACAAATTTTGCAAGAGCAAGGCCATGAAAGTTATATAGCATACAAAAATGCAGGACCAAATGGGAGCCGTTCGAAAACCATTCAGATTGGGAATAAATTAGATATTTACATGCATGGGGTGAAAACAAGACTGATGGACAGGCATGGGTTCGGATCAAAAAGAGCAACCCGGAATTTAGTGGAAGAAATCATACGGATTGATCCGGATGTAATCGGCCTTCATAACTTGCACGGGTATTATCTGAATGTTGAAGTGCTTTTTAATTATTTAAAAAAAGTGCAAAAGCCTGTGGTCTGGACTTTTCACGATTGCTGGCCATTTACCGGTCATTGCAGTTACTTCGATTATGCAGCATGCGAAAAGTGGAAAACAGAATGTCACGACTGCCCCCTCTCAGATAAATACCCCGGCAGCTGGCTGGCAGATAACTCCAGGGAAAATTATCATCAGAAAAAGGAACTATTTAACGGACTTGAAAATCTGACTATTGTAACCCCATGTCATTGGCTCAAAAATCTTGTTGGACAATCATTTCTTTCGGGATACCCACTCAAGGTTATTCGGTATGGTATTGATCTGGATTTATTTAAACCTGTGAACGCGGAAGCCATTAAATCTCAATATAACTTGCGTGGCAAGAATATACTGCTGGGTGTGGCCAGTGTCTGGGACAGAAGGAAAGGGTTTAAATACTTTATTGAACTGAGCAAAAGGCTTGACGATAGTTTTAAACTTGTGTTGATCGGCTTGCCTGAAAAAAAAATTGGAGCACTGCCAGAAAATATTATCGGTATTCCCAGAACGGAAAACATCGAAGAACTGGTAGCTTTTTATAGTGCAGCCGATGTTTTTATCAACCTGACATTGGCAGATAATTTTCCGTTCACTAATCTCGAAGCCCTGGCATGTGGAACCCCGGTAATAACGTTTGATACAGGGGGCAGCACGGAGGCTATTGATGAAAATACAGGCCTGGTCGCGGCCAGAGGAAATATAGACGACCTTTACAAGTCGATCTTAACATTATGCAATGAAGATCTGTCAAAGTATAGGGAAAATTGCAGAAATAGGAGTCTTGCTTCTTTTGATAAAAATGACCGGTACAGAGATTATCTGAATTTATACAAACAGGTACAATAAGCATGGATATTTTATTCGTAACCATTTCCTGGCCTGGAAAAGAGAGACACAATCTCTATTCAGACTTAATGGAGAAATTTAAAGAAAATGAACATGAGGTGTATGTCCTCACAAACAGTCCCAGGAGAACGGGAAACCCGACCTCCTATACCATCGAAAACAATATCCACGTATTAAGGGTAAAAACCGGTAATGTAAGCAAAACAAATCCGGTTGAAAAAAGTCTGTCACTGTTGCTTTTGGAATGGCAATTAAAGCGGGGTCTTAATAGGTACTTCAACAATGAAACCTTTGATTTAATCCTTTTTAACACCCCTCCGATAACTTTATCAAAGCTGTTACGGTATCTCAAATCAAGGTACAACTGCCCCCTCTACCTTTTGCTAAAAGATATTTGGCCCTATGGATTTGTAAATTTTGATCTAATTAAAAGAGACGGGTTGATTTACAAATACTTCAGAAGGCATGAGGAACGATTATATAAACTGGCTGATGTAATAGGATGCATGTCGCCTAAAGGCGTGGAGTTTATACTTGAAAAACATCCCTATCTGCCCCGCGATAAAGTAGAAGTTTGCCCCAATTCGATTAAAGTGAGAGAAAATCGTCTTGCAAAAAATAATGCCATCAGAAGTAAATATGGTATACCTGAAGAGGCGACGGTATTTATTTTCAGTGGCAATCTGGGGCTGGGGCACGGATTGGATTTTTTGATTCGGGCTATTATAAAATTAAAAGAATATGACAAGGCTTTCTTCTTGATTGGGGGGGCTGGTACCTACTATTCTAAAATTAAAACCGTCTTCGAAAGGGAAAATCCTGCCAATGCCTATTTATACAGTTATCTGCCCGCGGAAGAATATGAAGCATTGATTTCGACATGCAACGTAGGGCTGATCCTACTTGATAGCCATTATACCTATCCGCAATTCCCCTCCCGATTGCTTTCCTATCTGGAAAATAAAATGGCAGTACTATGTACAGTGAATGAGGAAACCGATATAGGGGAAATTGTAGAAGATAATGAAGCGGGTTTGAATACCATTCACGGTGATATGAATGCTTTTGTTGAAGCGGTCAAAGAAATGAGTGAAAATAAAAAACACACCACTGAAATGGGAATTCGTGGGTTCAACCTGCTTAAAAATCAATATGATGTAACGAAATCCTACGAAGTCATTATGAAACATTTTGTATAGATAATTATGAAATTAAATGAGTCAATAAAAATTTTCGTTTATAATTTGACGCCCGAAAAAGGGGATGTTAATCCACAAGAGGACAAACAAGTTAAAGTGGTGAAATGGATGCCGGGTATAACAAGATTTATACCACCGAATTCGCCGTCGATTTATCTTTCATTTTGGGTTGCCCACTTTTTGAACATTTTTAAAAATCGTGAGTATTGTGCCTATGCTATTTATAAAGAGGAACAGCCAATTTGCTCTCTTGTTTGTGTCCCTGCTATGTATAGGTGGAGTTTTATGGAACCCGGAGATCTGCAAATAAAGAATGTTTATACCCGCGAGAAATATCGTGGCCGGGGATACGCATATTTTTTGATACAGTATGCTATCAGGGATATGGTAAAAGAAGGTAAAGAGATGGTATTCTGGTATATGACGGATGAGAATAATATTCCGTCGCAAAAATTGTGCAAAAAAGCAGGGTTCAGGTATGTGGGAGAATATAGCCGCACGCGGAATAAATTATTTTTGTACAAAGGGAAAATTTTACCCGTGGAAGGCAGAATAGAAGGTTGAAAAATCAAGGATGAGAAAAATAAGTAAAATATTAATTCTGGATGGCAATTCCAGCCAGTGTCTGCCCGTCATTCGCTCGTTATACAGAAAGGGCAATTGGATTGCGCTGGTTTGTCCTGGTGTATTTTCATCAGGTTATTTTTCACGGTATGTGCATAAAAGATTAGTCTGGCCCAGAATTACAGGCAATGAAGAGGAATTTTATCAAATATTTCTTTCACACATAAATAGTGTGAAATATGATTTGGTCTTGGGACTAAGTGATGTCAGTACCGAAATGTTAGCCTGTCATAAGAATGAAATTGAAAAATTTGTGAAAACGGTAGTACCTGATTACGAGATTTTTTCAATAGCCGCAAATAAATATTTAACCATGCAGCTATGTATGGAAAAGGAAATCCCTTGTCCCGTTACGATAAATGGGGATGAAGCAGATAATGAACTTTTAAAGAGTGCATTAAACTTCCCCGTTGTCGTAAAACCCAAGAAGGGAGTGGGAGCTATCGGATTTAATATTCTTTCGGATCCGGAATCTTTGATAAACCGACTACCTGCTTTAAGAAATGATTATGGAGGGTTATTAATTCAAGAGTATATCCCAAACCAAAAGCAATATACCGCAGAAGTATTTTGCAACAGCAACTCCAAAATGGAAGCGTGTTTAATATCAGAAAAGATTCGTTTTTTCCCGGTAACGGGGGGGACAAGCAGTTGTAACGTAACCATCCAATTTCCCGAGATGGAACTTATTGCAGAGAAATTGTTAAAAGAACTGAAATGGACGGGAGCCGCAAATATAGATTTTATACTTGATCCGAGAGATAATACGCCGAAAGTTATAGAAATCAATCCAAGGATTGGTGCGACCGTTAAAATTGCATTTGAGTCAGGTATTGATTTTTCAAAAATGCTGGTAAACCTGGCAAATGATGAAAAAAATGAACAGCCTGAAGTGTATGAAAGCGGTTTGGTAATGAGAAATTTATTTTTGGATCTGCTTTGGTTCATTTTTTCGCCGTATCAAGAAAAAAAGCAGGCAATGCCATCATTTAGTAAGTTCTATGGCAAAAATATCCGTTACCAGGCTTTTTGTATTGACGATCCATTACCAATAATTGGTTTTTTGCTTGGATATATAGTTAAATATGCAAATATCAACAAACTGCAAGAGAAACTGGGTATAAAAAGAGAGAGAAATCATGAATTTAGAACAAGAGATAAAATTATCGGATAAGCAAGCTTCAGTTTTACACTTGTTGTGGACGGGGGGATGGGATTCAACATTCAGGTTATTGCAATTGCTATTTCAGGAGGAAAAATTTGTGAAGCCCTATTATGTGATTAGACCTCAACCATCTACCGGTAAAGAGATAGATACGATTCACAATATACGCCGCAATATTTCCAGAAATTATCCAAAGGCAGCACAATTAATTCGACCAGTCGAATATATCAACGTGGATAATATAAAACCGGATCCCAAAATAAAACAAGCTTATGATTCTATTAAAAAATCAGCATATATAGCTCCACAGTACGAGATGTTTGCCCGGTATTGTAAACAGAACGGTTTGGAAAATCTGGAAATTGGAATAGAGAAAGGTACCCGATCCCATCAGCTAATTGAAGATTTCGTAAAAGAAAGCGAGGTGTCTAAATTTAAAGTTGACAGGAATTTAGCCCCGCAACCATTCTATGACCTTTTTAAGTATTTCAACTTCCCATTACTTAAATATACCAAATTGGATATGGAAGCTGTTGCCAGAGAACAAGGTTGGCTGGAATTAATGAAGATGACTTGGTTTTGCCGAAGGCCCAAAAATGGCCATCCTTGTGGATTTTGCGGCCCGTGTACTGATGTTGTGATCGATGGATTGGGATGGAGATTACCTGTCAGGGCAAGGATAATCGCGAATATACAATTGCCTTTTAGAAAGTGGTGGCGTAACAATTATCAAAAGCAGAACGAGGGAGTTTTTAAACAGGTACCAAAATTATTTAGAGGTAGATTCTGACACATCAGGCACGATTTAATCCATCAAAATAATTTGTCAGGGAGTTAAAAATGAATAATGTATCATTAGTAAAAAATATCCGCCATTATCTAAATACAAATGGAGAGTTAATCTTTTCAAGGAGAAGAGCCCATTCAATAAGAAAGAAAATAATAAAGCAGAGGGGCTATAAAGTCGTAGATAAAAAAAAGATTTCTGAGTTAAAATCCTATGCCAGAGAGCAGTTTGGCAGTTCTTCTTTTTGGCCCTGGCTGGCTGTATTTACGGAAATTAAGGGCAAATTTAAGGAGGGATGGCTGGCAGATGATTTTTATTCTGTGATTTTATTAAATAGGTATAATCCTGAGTCATTAAGAATAAGTGAATATAAAACATTCGATAGCAGAATGTTCCCTGATTTTGCTGTCAAACCAATTCTTTCAAAAATAGGTCCCAATTATTTTGATGGGGACCACCAAAAAATATCTTCTGATAAAGCAGAAGATATGCTGTATAAATACAATAAGGAAGTAGTGGTTAAAGAAGACTTAGGGCTGGGAGGTCACAACGTTGAATTTATTGATTCAAAAGATATTAATCTAAACAGATTTGCCAATATAACAAGTTACGTTATTCAACCCATTATAAAGCAGCACCCAAGCTTTGCGAAACTGAGTCCTAATGCGGTAAGTACCGTTCGGGTATTTACTTATCTATCCGAAGATGGTAAAATTAGTGTCAAATTCACATATTATCGATTTGGTATGGGTGAGTCAAGAGTAGACAATACCTCTTCCGGAGGGGGATTTTGTTTTGTTGATTCGGATGGCAGCATAGCAGATATGGCATACAATAAATTGGGGTTGGAAATAAGTACCAAGCATCCGGATACCCAAATTCCATTTAGTTCAGTTATTGTGCCTAAATATAAGGAGATCTTAGACAAGTGTGTGAAATCACATAAAAGTTTTCCATATATAAGATTCATTGGATGGGATGTTACCATAGATCAATCGGAAGGGCCGGTTCTTTTAGAGTGGAATTCAACCCCCCAATTGTGGACATGTGAAGCTTTACATGGCCCTTTTTTCAAGGATGAGTTTAATGGCAAAGATCATTACGATTTTTTACGTGTTTTTTGATTCGGTAATGATGCCTAATTAGATGTGAGTATTAAATAATTATGAGCGCTATTAAGTCTGCATTTACTATTGATGTCGAAGATGGTGTAAGCATTGCCATGAGAGACGCTTTTTCTGTGAAATCAGAACAGACGGACCGGGTTGTAAACCTGACGAATAGGATTCTCGCTCTATTAGATGAATATGATGCAAAGGGGACCTTTTTTGTTTTGGGTCAGGTTGCTGAAAAATTTCCGAGACTTGTAAAACAGATAGCTGCAGAAGGACATGAACTGGGGGTGCATGGTTATAACCATTTGCAATTTTTCCGAATGAAGAGAAAAGAAGCTTTTAATGAAATAAGTCGTGCTAAAAAGCTTATTGAAGATATTTCGGGGAGACGGGTCTTTGGCCACCGCGCTCCGGCTTTTTCAATCACTCCCCAAACCCAATGGGGACTTGATGTGATTGCCGAAGCCGGATTCATTTATGATAGCAGCATTATGCCAATCAACGGTATTCGATATGGGTGGCCGGGCTTTTCCAGAGAGATATGCAGGATCAAGACTTCGGCTGGCCATGAGCTTATTGAAGTGCCGCTGTCCACAGTAAATGTAATGGGACGCCGAATACCGGTTTGCGGGGGAGGATACTTGCGACTTTTTCCGAAATGGGTCACTGACAAGGCCTTGGAAAAAATAACGAAAAGACAGCCTGCCATTGTCTATTTGCATCCGTATGAGTTGGATACCGAGCGATATCCCGACTATTATTTTAAAGAACTCGGCAGGGCGGGCATCTTTAAAAGGAATAAAATGAAATCAATGTGGATCAACAGAAAAACAGTCTATCCCAAGCTTGCTTCGCTTTTGAAGAACCACACGTTTGACATGATGATCAATTTGGTTCGGGAAAGTAATTCAGAACAAGGAATTTTGGAGCTATGATTTCTGATCTTAAGAAAAGGCTCACTCTAAATGCCAAAAATATGATTGGTTGGCGCAGAAACTGGAATAAACAGGATACCGCGAATATTATTATGGGATGCTGCCCCGGAGGCTTAAAAAATCAACCGTCGGACTGAAAATTTTGGCAGAACAGATAGAATTAGTTTTGAGAATTGTATCATTATTGAAAAGCACATGGAAATTTTAATTAAGAGAAATTCTAAACTGTTGTGAGAAAACGAACGATTATTTATATCTCAGGTGAGGGCCATTCCGGAACCACAATGCTTGACGCGGTTTTAGGGAATCACAAGAATACCTTTAGCTCTGGTGAACTCACTAATTTTGTCAAAAAAGGGATTATAAACAGAGAATACTGCGCTTGTGGACGTCCAGTTCCTGAGTGTAAAGTCTGGTCCGAGATTATCAAAGAATGGGACAAAAAACGTGTTTTAAGTTTAGAAAAATATATCCAAATCCAAAATAAATTGACGAGCAAGAAAAATATTGTTTCATCCCTCGTTGCCTTAAAAAAAGGTTCGGGAGAAATTTCTGAATTTTTGCGTGATACAAACAAACTATACGATGCCATTTTTAATATAACTGGCTCTCAAATTATCGTGGATTCATCAAAGACTCCAGGAAGGATTCTGATTTTAAAACAACTGGATTTTAACGTTCAGGTATTACATTTGGTCAGACGATTTGGCGATGTGTTAAACTCTTACAAAAAGCATACACCAAAAAATTTGAAAGAAGGGGTTGAATATGAAATCAGACCATTGAACTCTATCTATGTACTTTTAAGCTGGTTAGTGAAGAACCTGCTGACCTATTTTTTTTCTAAAGATCTATCTTATAAAAAAATTAAATATGAAAATTTGGTGATAAATCCCCTCAAAGAATTATCTTTTTTTGTAGAAGACAGTGAGCAATTTATTAATAAATTAACGGATAGGGGGCCTTTTGAATTAAAACATTTAGTAGCGGGGAATAAAATCCGTATGAAGGAGAACTTATATATCGCAGAGAAACCAATGGGTACCTCTCTTCATCGGTTGAACAGGGCAGACAGGGTAATGGCTAAATTCGTAGATTTTTTTTATTAGAGAAGCATTGAAAAATCATTCACTTATATCATTCTGAACTTGTTTCAGAATCTCAACATGGCTTAATTGTATTTAAACGTATAAACTGAAACAAGTTCAGGACGAAATATACAGAGAGAAATAAAATGACAGGTTCCGATTGGAAACGAAATATAATATTAAATGCCAAAAATCTGATTGGTTGGCGCACGGATCGAAAAATAGTGGTGTTTTCAGTTGATGATTATGGAAATGTCAGGCTCGATTCAAAAGAGGCAAGAGATAACCTCGATGCTGATAATATAACAGTAAAAAGTCCCTTTGCCGGCTTCGATATGTATGATGCTTTGGAAACCAAAGAGGATTTGGAAGCGCTTTTTGAGGTGCTGAGCTCTGTTAAAGATCTAAATGGAAGAAATGCTGTTTTTACTCCCTTTGCCCTTCCCTGTAACCCGAATTTTGAAAAAATGAAAGAATCGGATTATCAGGAATATGTTTATGAATCCCTGCCTCTGACATTCAGAAAACTCTCAGCTATAAATCCCGGGGCATACGAGGGCGCATGGGAATTGTGGGAAGAAGGTATCAGCCAAAAATTACTAATGCCTCAATTTCACGGCAGGGAACATATTAATCTTACCACTTTTGAGAGCAAGATAGCAAAAAAGGAGTGTAAACTGAGATCCATTTTGAATAACAGGTCACTTGCAAGGACGTCTTCCGATGGTGAGAAAATAGTTCCCATTTCGGAAGCATTTGGATTTTGGGATTTCGAAGAAAATAATCGATTTAAACATATTATCGCAGATGGCCTCAATAAGTTTGAAGAGGTTTTTGGATACCGCGCTCAAAATTTTGCGCCACCGGGATACCATGCTCACCCTGTTTTATATGATACGTTGCGAAAAAATGGTGTTCGTTTTGTTGACGCTGCACTTATTTCTAATCAACATCAGGGGAACGGACGGTATAAAAAGCAATTTAATTATACTGGTAAAATAGAAAAAGGGCTACATAAAATAGTTCGAAACGTGGTATTTGAACCTACCGATGATCGGGGCGTTGACTGGCCATCTTATGCGATAGAACAAACTGAAGCTGCTTTTCGCTGGAATCGCCCGGCCATCATCAGTTCGCATCGTGTTAATTTTAGTGGTCATATTAATCCGCAGAACCGGGAAAAAGGGTTGGCTGCACTTAAGAAACTGCTGAAAGAAATGACGCAGCGTTGGCCCGATGTGGAGTTTATGTCAGCAAATGAACTGGGAAAACTTATTGAGGCGGAGTAGAAAAATCTATTTTATATTGGATTTTTTAGCTTAATGTACGCCCAGCTTTGCCATGATACGACCACAAAAATCAATTTTCAGAGAGCTTGAAGCACGTTTTCTTAGAGATTGTCTTAATTAGTGGGCTTGCTGAGGTAAAATTCACTTTGTCCGTCAAATTCTGTACCATAAATAAATTCGTCCAAAATTAATCCGGCATCTGATATCAGTGAGAATATATAATTTTTTTCGAATCGAACCACGTTTAACGGACCAATGAATTCATCAAACAGGTAGCCTTCGGGATTAATCGCAACATCCGGTACATTTTCCTCAACAAAGGCTGTAAAATACACCTTGCCGCCACCTGCTAATATTCTATTCATCTCATGTAAATATATTCTCACTACGTCTGCTTCCACATTGGTAAAAACCCCGAACAAACAGATGATATCTATGCTTTCATCATCAACGTTGAACCTAAAGTTTTCTTCTATCTGCTTGCCTGTTTTATTTGACCGTGCATTGGCAACATCAATATGCTCAAAATGGTAGTCGGGATTTCGGCGTTCGATGTATCGCTTGCACCACTGTATGGAAGACAGGCGAACGTCCAGGCCGGTATAGTTCACCGGCCCGGCCAGCCGCATTAAGCCGATCGGGAACCGCCCGGT
>DASQZL010000026.1:0-9063 GCA_035638715.1 Balneolaceae bacterium | reverse complement strand
ATGAATAACTTTATTATGCCGGATATTGTATAATAGTGCCGGAGGTGTTGCCTTGGGATTCGAGTACATATAGACGGCTGTTCCCTCAACACGCTTGATACTATTTGTTTCAACATCGGCATATTCTCCGATATTATTCATGAACTTTTCCAAAGGAACAGTGCTGCTTTTTAATTTTTGTCCCAAAATTTGACGTCCACGTTTCCACGTCGTCATGATCGTTATTCCTATTGCTGCCACGACCAACTGAAACCAGCCGCCACTCAATACCTTAACGCAGTTAGCACCAAAGAAGGCAAAATCGACGATGAGAAAAATACCAATTAGAATTATGGTTTTGGGAAGACTCCAATTCATTTTAGTTTGTGTGACAGCCGCAAAAAGAAGCGTTGTCAGTATCATTGCAAAGCTTATGCCCACCCCGTAAACACCGGCCAGCTTGCTCGATGTGCGAAAGCCGTAAACAAGTGCAATACATACTATCATCATACCCCAGTTAACAGCCGGCAGATAAACCTGCCCCACTTCTTTGGCTGAAGTTTGCTCAACCTTCATACGGGGTAAGAACCCCAGCTGAATTGCCTGGCGAACCACCGAAAAACTTCCTGATATTACCGCCTGTGATGCAATGATTGTTGCCATCGTTGCAATAGCAACAACCGGATAGAGCGCCCAGTTTGGGGCCATGAAGAAAAAGGGGTTTTTTGCTGCCTCGGGGTGTTGAAGCAGGAGGGCGCCCTGTCCGAAATAATTTAGTACAAGTCCCGGCAGAACCACGCCAAACCAGCTAATACGGATAGGGAGAACGCCAAAATGTCCGATATCCGCATAGATAGCCTCGCCGCCCGTCACAACCAGAAACACAGAACCCAACACAAAAAAACCGGAGAAGCCGTGATGAATGATGAAATCAATGGCATGAGAGGGTAAAAGCGCTCTGAAAACTTCTGGCGCACCTGTAATTTGATAGATACCCAGGATTCCAAGCGTAATAAACCAAAAAGTAATCAACGGACCGAAAACTTTACCCAGCCCGCCCGAGCCAAAACTCTGAAAATAGAACAGGCCAATTAAAATAACAATCGTAATCAATATTACGAGATCCTGAGAAAGATGTATAGAAGCCACGCTAAGTCCGCCGATAGCACTTACAACCGAAATAGCGGGGGTAACCAAACAATCGCCAAACCACAAAGAAGCACCAATTAATCCAACGACAACCAGCCATCCGAAGGCTCTTTTTTTGGTTTCACTGTGCGGACTCAGCAATGCGGCCAGCGCAATAATCCCTCCCTCACCCCCATTATCAGCACGGAGTACAAATCCCAGATATTTGAAGGAGATGACGAGAATAAGCGACCAGAAGATGAGAGAAAGGATCCCTAAAATATTGGCCGGAGCCGTTGATATGCCGCTTGAAATCTTAAAACTATCTTGAAAAGCATAGAGCGGGCTGGTCCCGATATCCCCAAACACAATGCCGATCGCTGCCAAAGACAGCTCGGCCAAATATTTTGTCGATCGATTTTTCGTGGAATTTTCTTCACTCATAAGAATCGCAAATTTAAGGAGGTCAAATGGATAATCAAAAATAAACTCACGGTTTTTGGGAAATGAGATTTATATACTACACTACCTGTTATCTAATTTCAAAATAGGTACTTAATCAAATGAGACAACAACCTGATGAATATTTTTCTCAACATTATAGGTGATATTATATCCGTTGATATTTACAATCGCTGAAACAATTGACAGCCCAAGGCCCAGCGAATCATTATTCCCGCTTGCTTTCTTGAAACGTTTAAAATTTTGTTCCGGATTATTCTTCGATTCATTACCAGTATTACGGATCATGAGGTGATCATCCGTAAGGGTAATATCAATGAATCCGCCGGAATAACTATGCTTGACGGCATTTGAAAGCAAATTGCGCAGCATTAATTCTGCCAGCTCGCTATTGATGTTAAGGTTTATATCAGGCTGAATATTTGCGTTAAGTTCAATATTCTTTGCTTGTGCAAGCGTGCAATAATCATCTATTAATTTCTGCAGCAATTCTGAAATATTAATGTTCTCTTTCTGAACATATTGGTTGTTTTCTATTTTTGTAAGTTGCAATAATGCTTTATTAAGACGACTCAGTTTTCCGGCAGTTTTTTTAATGGCGTATAATTGTTCACTTTTTTCCCGATCCAATGATTCATCCTGCAGTAGCTGGTCCACCTTACTTGAAATAACCGATAGTGGCGTTTGAATTTCGTGCGAAGCATTTTCAGTAAACTCTTTCAGGCTGTTATACTCTTTCTCTACATAGGCGATCATATTTTCGAGCACACTATTCAATTCCTGAAATTCATCAATCTCCGTTTCGCTCCATACAATCTCTTTCTGCTGCCCTATTTCATAATTGGTAATTTGCCGGAGGGTATCATAAAACGGATTCCATATTTTTTGAAGAATGTTTCTGTTGAGTATGAATAAACAAACCACAAGCAAAACGGCAAATATGAGCTCCACCATTAATATGGTCATAAAAAGATCGTCCGATTCCGTTTTGGCCCGACGTATAACAATATGGTAAGGCTGCCCGCCAACGGCTGCTTCGGTTGCTATTTGGCGATATTTGAATGGTTCGTGTTCAACATCGTTATACATCGTAGTGTCGGAAAATTGGATTGCGGTATCCTGGATGGTTGTTATAGGAGTGATTTTTATCTGCAGCGTGGATACGGGAGTAATAGTACCACTTTTCTGTGATTGATGAATGAGTGTAAGTAAATTCGAATGCAGCGCCTCATCTACATTTTCCTTCATGACCGATGAAATTGCATACATAAACAGACCGCTCCCCGCCATTAGCAGAACAATAACGAGGATCAGATATATACGCTGTGTTTTACTAATGAGTTTCATGGGGCAATGAATTTATAACCCATACCATAAACCGTTTCAATAGGATCATCGGCGCCGGCCTTTTGTATTTTTTTGCGCAGATTATTGATGTGAACATAAATGAAGTCGAATGAATCAACCATATCATAATGATCGCCCCATACATGTTCGGCAATAGCCTCCTTTGTCAGCACCCGGTTTGCATTCGTAACGAAATAATTTAAAATGTCATACTCCTTGGCTGTAAGATCCAGTTTAATACCATTCGCAAAAACCTTTTTCTGCATAGGCAAAATAGTAAGATCGCCTATTTCAACCTCCCGGTCACCTTTAAAATATTTCCGGCGCATCAATGCATTTATTCGGGCATTCAGCTCCGGCAGGTGAAAGGGCTTGGTAAGATAATCGTCCGAACCCAGTTCCAACCCTTTAATCTTGTCATCTAAAGAATTTTTGGCGGAGATAATAATAATCCCCGTTTCGGCGTGATCTTTTTTTAATTCATTGATCAGTTCGAGACCGTTGCCATCCGGCAGCATGATATCAACCAGGATGCAATCATAACTATAAACGTGAATTTTTTGGTAAGCAGCTTCGTAGCTGGAAACGATTTCGCAAATATAGCCTTCCTCCTGCAAATATTGGAATATGCTCTCAGCGAGCGATGTTTCGTCTTCTATGATTAAAATGTTCATAACGATAATATAGGGAGTTGAAAGCCAGTAGCAGTCAGAACTTAGTTTGCCACAAAGTAGTAAATTACAAAACTAATGTCCGCGTGCTAAAAGCCTTTCAGTTATTCCGTTTCCGAAAATGAGTATAATATTCGGATAAATGCCGGAAGAACGACCAGCAGCAACGGCAGCGCCACAATAAATCCACCGATCACCGCAATGGCCAGCGGTTTATGAAATCCGGTCGCCAGTGCTAATGGCATAAGTGCTGCCACAGCAGAGGTTACAGTCATCAAATTAGGTCGCACGCGCAGGGCAATAGCGTGAGCTACGGCATCATCAAGTGACATATTTTCTGCTTCATACGATTGCCTGAACCGGTAGTAAGTAAAGATAGCATTTTCTGCAATAATTCCTACAATCATGATGATGCCCGTATAGCTGCTTACATCCAGCGGCGTTCCGGTAAGATAAAGGGCCAAAATGGAGCCGGTCATTCCAATTATAGACGTGAGATAGATAACGATACTGGCTCCGATACTTGTAAACAAAAACAGGGAAACTGTAAAAACGAGCAGGCTTGAGGCCAGAAGAATTATTAAAAGCTGATGAAATGATTTCTGCTGCTGAGCATAGGCACCTCCATAGGAGATACGGTATCCGTGGGGAAGCGATATTTTCTCATTAATTTTTTTCTGGATGGCTTGAACCGTTTTACCCAAACTACGATTTTCGAGCCGGGAAGTCACCGGGTCCAGTGTTTGCAGATTTTCGCGATCTATTTCATAAGATCCTTTATTTACACGTACCTTTGCAAGTGCTGTGAGAGGTTTACGTTTACCGTTGGGAAGCAGAATTTCTGCTTTTCTGATGGATGATATATTTTTGCGTAGCCGGTCAGGGTATATCATTTGTAGTGGGGCTACTCGCTCTTGCTCCAAAATGCCGGCCAGCCGAATACCCTGAAAATGGGTTTGCAACTGAAGGCGTAGATCGGCGGGGGTCATATGATACCGGGCAAGGGCACGAGCATTAGGACGAATGGAAAAAGATGGACCGGCGGGAACCATGCCGTCAAAAACATCGGCGGTGCCACGGACATTTCTCATAAGATTGGCTACTTTTTTCGCATATTTATGAAGCACTTTGGGATCACTGCCGAATATCTTAATTTTAATAGGCTGGACGGATTGCGTCAAATCGCCGAGTTCATCACTGATAACCTGCCCGAAGTCGACGCGAAGAGAAGGAACCCTTTTTGTGATTTTCGATCGAAGTTCATTAATAACCTGTGAAGTCGATTTAGAACGGTTTTTTTTCAGTTGTATAAGGTAATCACCATTATTGGGCTCCGTAATAAAAAATCCGAGTTGAGTGCCGGTCCGTCGGGAGAAGTTAGCCACAGTGGGTATAGTCCTAATTATTTTGTCAACTCTGTGTAATATCTGGTTTGTTTCGTCCAATGAAGAGCCGGGTGGAGCGTTATAATCCAACACAATCATCCCTTCGTCCATGTGGGGCAGAAAGCCTGATGGCAGGTGGGGCATCACTAAAATGGTCAGTGCAACGATAATAATGACGAATATAAAGGCTATTGAAGGATGGCTGCTTAAAAATTTTGACCATTGTGCCGGTTCGGTTCTGCTGGCTTCATGCTGCTTTAGCTTGCCAAGGCTGGCCATCCACATGTAAATAACAGGTAGCCCCAGCCAGACGACAAAAAATGAACAGGCCAGTGTGATAACCATCGTATAAGCCAGCACCTTAAAGTAGGCGCCCGCAACACCCCCCATCAGCGAAAAGGGCAAAAATATAACGATTGTGCTTAATGAGGAACCAACTAATGCCGGGAACAGATAATTAATGGCCCGGCGGACGTTAACACTCGGCGGCTCATCGGGATGCTCTTCCCACATGCGGTGGATCTGTTCAACCACAATAATGGCATCGTCAATAATCAGCCCAATGGCTGCAGCAATGGCCCCCAGTGTCATCAGATTTAAGTTATAGCCAACAACGTAAAGCACAATTAGTGTAAGTGCGATGGTAGTCGGTATAGTCAGAAGCATGGTAATACTGGAGCGAAACGAACGCAGAAACAAGACCGTAATGATAATGGCAAAGAGTAGCCCAATCCAGATGGCCCTGATAGCATCGTGAACACTAACGCCGACAAAAGTGGCTTGATCATAATAGCGACTCATCTTCACCCCGTGTGGCAAAAGTTTCTGTAATTGTGGCATCTTATTTTTTATTTGCTCAGAAAGATTGACCAAATTTTTGCCGGGATGTTTAATTATATTGACTAACACTCCCTGGTGGCCGTTGGCGCTCACTCTTACATATTTAATTTGCGGGTGCACACTCAGTGAAGCTACATCGCCCAAGCTGATCGTTCGCTTGCCATTATTCGATATGACCAGGTTTCGCATGTCCTTAAGAGAGTGAGCGGAGGCATTAGTCAGGGTCAGATATAGACGGCGATAACCCGTGGCATATCCATTGGACTGTATGAAGCCCGTTTTCGAAATAGCAGATTTAATTTTGGCAGGTGTAATGCCCAGCCGACTCATGGCCTTCGGTTTCAGTGTTGCCCAGTATTGTTTGGGCTTGCTGCCCTGAATCTGAATTTGAGCTACGCCCTTGAGCTGCGCCAGGAAGGGGCGTATGGTATTTTTAGCAATCTGCGTTAACTGAATCAGGTTTTTATTTTTGCCCTTTAATAGGAATCCTATCACAGGTTCGGCAGAGGGATTCATTCGCCGGATGGTAATCTGAGTTTTAGACGGAAGCTGGTTCCGGATCTGGCTGATTTGTGATTCAATAAGTTGCTGACTCGAAATCATGTTGGAATTCCAGCTGAAAAAGGCTGATAACTGGGTGCTGCCCCGGCTGGTCCTGCTGCGGATCATCTGCATGCCGGGCACCTTTTTGATGGCAACTTCCAGTGGCTTGGTAACCGTCACCATCATTTTATGTGCCGGCTGTTCCCCATTGTTAGCGATGATACCGATCTTGGGAAAAGTAATTTGGGGAAACAACGATTTATGCAGCTTGCTATAGGTGAATCCTCCCCCAATTACGATCAGCAATATGATATAAGTGAGTGGCTTTTTGTAAGGAGCAAAAAAATGATGCTTCATTACTATAAATTATTCTTTTGTATTTGAACCAATGAAGAATCTTCCATTCCGTATTGACCGTTGATGATAATCTTGGTGCTGGGCTTGAATTTTGGACGCAAAATTTCCACGTGCCTGCTTGTTTCAATGCCTTTCCGGACCGGCACTTTTACGGCTATCGAATCGTGTACCACCTTCATTATCCAAAATTTATTCAATGTCGTGTTGGATAAAACAGCTCTTTTGGGAAGAATTTGGGTGTCGGTGTGGCGTATAGTTGGTACTTGGACCGAAAAAGTGATCCCTCGGGGCAACAACTGCGGATGATTGGGCTTAAATAACCATATTAGCGATTGTGAACTCGTATCTGTTTGGCTAAGCGTCCGCGAATATGTAGCCGAAACAACCTGCCCGGATGGAAGTCGGATATTGAGTTTGCGATTTTTGCTGATTTTGGACTCATATTCAAAAGGCACAAATAATTTCAAATACAGATTATCCGGGCTGGCGATTTTAGCCAGCATGCTTCCTTTTTGCACATAATCTCCGGTGCTGTAATAAACGTTTGTAATTGTTCCGTCCGATGGAGCCCTAATTTTTATTTTTCCCAGGTTAGATAAGGTATCCGACTGCAGGACCTGCGATTCGCGTGTTTGCATCGAAAAGAATAGCTGCCCTTTTTTAATTTTATCACCCTGTGCAAAATTTACGCCGGTTATATTCCCGCTGATAGGGGCTGAAATACTGTTTTTATTCAGATAAAATGTTGTGGCCGAAAGGGAGACTGAATCGCTGATGGCGCCATGCCGGATGTGGGTTATATTGACCGGGGCTTTTGCCGTCGATTTCTGCACCGATTGCCCGGATTTGTTAGAGCAGGCGGACAGTGCTAAAATCGGAAGAAATAACAGAATTATTTTTTTCGTCAAGCCAGCTCTGTTCTTCCTGCGAAAAGAAAAAACCGTTCCTGCTTCGATTTTTTTAACTCGGGAAAGGGACGTCCACTTCCGGATCATATATTTTATCAACTTTAAATTCATAACATATTTGCTTAAATAACTATTATGAGGCTTTACAATTAGCTTGTGATGACCTAAATAATCAGCACTTATTGTTCTTTTACCAGTTCCAATAATTGTATTTATTTTCAAGCATCAATTTTTCTCCACGCGTCTGAACCTGCTGCTGGCGGGCATTGGTGTATTGTCGCAGCACAATCAGATAATTAACGGTACTTACCAATCCCTGTTTTAGTTCACTGCGATAATTTTTAAGCAGGTCCTTATATTGCGCAATTTGCTTTTGGATCATCTGCAGCTGTTGGTCGGTCTGGCGCAATTGCTTTCGAAGATTGTTCAAATGTGATTTACGTTTTTTCCTAAATCGCTGTTGAAAGGTATCGATTGTATTCTGTTGCAGCTGTGTTTGCTGACGGACTATTTTTCGCTTGTTTCCGTCATATATTGGTACTGAAATGTGAACGCCCACTTCATAGCCAAAATTATTTTCAATACCTGTAAAATTATTTGCCAGTAAACCTGTGTTACCCATAGCGCTCACCGAAGGTTGATACTTCAAATTATAGACTTGTTTTTTGGCAGTGGTTTTCAGACTATCAAACTTGAATTGGTCCATAAACCGACTTGGTTGTACGGTTGATGAAGTATCCACCGGAATGGTTGGCATTTGCAGTTTAATATTTGCAGCCGTATGTGAGAGGCCACTTTGAGTATTTAGTTTTGATAAATCCTGCCGGTAGGTTTTTTGGGCTTGTTTCTGTGCTATACGGTTGCTTTGGTATTGAATGCGAATCTGTTTGACATCGGTTATTTTTGTAATCCCCTGCCGGGCAAGCGACCGGACCACCTTTTTCTGTTGCTTGAGCAGTTGACCGATATGAGCTAAATATTGCAGCTTTTTCATATCGTTATAGACTATAATATATTGATGCGTTACGGTATCCCTTAAGGCGTGTTTTAACTTTTGGATATGGTAACGGGCCTGTTGCTGGACAATCGACGTAGCATGATAGCGCACTTTTTTCCGTTTATGCGTAAAAAGCGGATAGCTGATATTCAATCGTGCTGCATAATTTCCGCCGTTGGTGACCGGCTCAGCATAACCAAAATGCGGACCTAAAAAGGGAGCGTACAAATAGTCTGCACTGGCAGAGATAGTGGGTAAATCCAAATTGGCATTAATAATTTTCTTTTGCAGACGAACCGAATCGATCCTGTTGCGCTGCTGCGATATCTTTGGGCTGCTATTGATAGCGTGATTCACATAATATTGTAACGAATGGCTTTGAGCGTGTGCTGATTGTACTATTGTAGTGAATAAAATAAATAACAGAAACGAAACTAATTTTCCCG
>DASQZL010000025.1:0-2484 GCA_035638715.1 Balneolaceae bacterium | reverse complement strand
ATATATAAATTTTAAATATGACATAACCAAAATTTTATCAGTTACTTATAGTTGATAAATATTTACTGAAATTACCTGCAAAATCTGCGCTGCTGAAACTTTTTTTCCTTTATTCGTATGATATATCAAAATTAATTTGATAATCAACGAGTTTTAAAATGTATTTGAGCAGGCAGGCAAATAAACTGTTAAGAATTGGATTAGCAATTTTCTTCTTTGTGTTTTTCAAATTTAATAATCTTTTGGCCCAGCGGAAGAAAAGCACACCTCAAAGGCTTAAACCCCTGCAGATTCAACAAGACATTAAAATTACCGGGACGTTGTCGGATTCGGTATGGAAGAAGGCTCACCCTGTGTCGATTTCTTACGAAGTGCAGCCAGATGATCAGGCGCCAGCCCCGGTTAAAACTAAAGTAAAAGTGCTGTATAGTAAGAATAATATTTATATTGGTTTTATCTGCCAGGATCCGCATCCCAAAAAAATTAGGGCGCACGTTTCAGACCGGGACAACATTGGAAGTGATGATTACGTCGGCGTAATAATTGATCCGTTCGACAATAACAAGCATGCCTATGAATTGTTTGTTAACCCGCTGGGTATACAGTCCGATGCCATGCGTACGAACGGTAATGAAAACGATAATTTTGATATGTTATGGTACTCGGCCGGAGCCATTAATAAATCGGGGTATACGGCAGTAATAAAAATTCCATTTAAAAGTCTCCACTTTCCTACGAAAAAAATACAGCACTGGTCGGTACAGTTTTTCCGGAACTACCCGCGAAGCTCTCGCTATCAACTTACATGGACAAAAATTGATATCGGCAATTCGTGCCTGATGTGCCAGAATGGAACATTGACAAATATTAGAGGAGTTGAAAACCATCACACTATTGAGTTTTTGCCCTACGCCCTGGGCTATCAAAGCAGCAAACTGAGGAATTCGGATAACCCATCTTCAGGGCTGGATAACGGTCCACTGGATGGGCGTCTGGGCGGCAGTATCTCATATTCACCGAGCTCTACCAGCGAAATCGACGCGGTCATCAATCCTGACTTCAGTCAGGTAGAAACCGACGCCACTCAAATCGGGGTAAATAAAACGTTTGCTTTGCAGTATGCTGAAAAACGCCCGTTTTTTCTGAAAGAATCAGACCTTTTCTCGACTCCGGAAAATTTGTTTTATTCGCGCACGATCAATAATCCGTTGGCAGCGGGAAAATTCACCCAAAAAGCCAGTCGCTACAGCATAGCATTGCTGACAGCCTACGACCGCGACACGCCATTTATTATTCCCGGCATGCAAAGCAGCTCACTCGTTAAGTCGCATATCGGCGCCTACGACAATATTTTACGGGGAAAATACAGCATTGGGTCAGAATCATACATTGGCGGGCTAATCACAACACGGGATCAGCAGCAGGCGCACAATTACGTAGGCAGCCTCGACTGGAAATTTCGCCTGGCTGATCATTATTATTTATACGGGCAAGCTGCCTATTCCGACACCAGGGAGCTCAATGACACTTCCCTTTTCAACAACCCGAGGAGATTTGGTCGCAGTCAATATGATGCTTCTTTAAACGGGCAACGCTACGGCGGCACATTATTGGGAGCTAAATTTGAGCGGGATGCCAAACACTATAATTTTTCGCTTATATATCAGTCATTTTCGCCAACTTTCCAGGCGCAAAACGGGTTCATAAACAAGACGAATCGGCGTGAAATTGAAGCCGATCAAAGTATTAACTATTATCCGAATACTTCCTGGCTCTCGCGGGGTAATATTTATGTAGATGGTTCATGGCGATACGATTTTGCCGGACAATTTCAGGAGCGTTACGTCTACACACAGTGGAGTAACACTTTTGCCGGGCAAACCCAGTTGTCGGTAAGCTATTTGCCGATAAATGATGAACGATTTCGCGGTCATTTTTTTACAAATTTTCATCGTACTACTATCAGTCTGAGTACAAAGCCGATGGATGTGCTCTCACTGTACAGTAGTTTTGAAGTAGGCCGTGATATCCACCGTTCAAAAAATCCTGAACTTGGTCATGGATATAAAATATCAGCTCACGCGACCATCAAACCTTCAGCTCGCCTCGAACTGAATCTCGATTATAACTATTCCACATTATCGACGCTGGATGATTCAAAAACGTTTTACAGCGGTGATATTACCCGCTTAAAAATGAATTATAACTTTTCACGCAGATTATTTGCACGCGTTATCACCCAGTATAACTCATTTAATAAGCGGATACAGATATATCCATTGCTGTATTACAAACTGAATCCGTTCACCAAATTTTATATCGGAATGACAGATTACCTGAACAATTTTGATCCCTCGACTCCCGGTAATTTCAATGGTTACCGTCAGACCAATCGTGAATTTTTTGTTAAAATTCAGTATCTGTTTCGAAAATGATCATATTATTCAGCGATCAGCCTTCAGCTATCGGATTTTTGGAATTAAC
>DASQZL010000024.1:0-28435 GCA_035638715.1 Balneolaceae bacterium | reverse complement strand
TGTTTCCAGAAGGATATTAAAACACGCCGAAAGGTCACCATGCGGGTGGGATTCATCATACATTTTGTCCTGTTTTCTGATCATATCCGAACGAATAAGCATAGAAGAAGGAGAACTAAACGGAAACAAGCCTTCCAAAAGTAGCCGACGACAAATTTCTCTTCCTGAAACATGATGGCTTGGATAAGGCAGACCATCAAGTGATACCTGGGTTTCTTCAAGACAATAAGAGCTCACTATACCTATATCGCGATGCTGAACAGCTACATCAACCATACGCTCCGCACATTCCGGAAAAATCCAATCATCGGCGTGAACCACCTTACAATACTCACTTTTCGGCGATATTTGCCGAAAAGCGTGATTTAAATTGGGCATCAAGTTAAGAAATTGATCGTTATTATGTATTCTTATTCTATCATTCTGAGCTGCATATTTTTGAGCAATTTCAAGTGAACGATCCGTACTTTGATTATTCACAATCACATATTCCCAATTTTCGTAAGTTTGCCTCAACACACTTGTAATACACTTCTCCAGATATTTTTCACCGTTATATACCGGTGTTAAAAAGCTGACAAACGGCTCTTTGGCTGAACTCTCCACGATTTTCTATCCTTTTTAATAATTATTATTAATAAAATTAAAACAAATCAACCAACATTAATTAATATGTTTCGTATTCTTTAATACCCCCATCGTTATACGACAATAAAAAGCAAATAAACCCAGGTCTTAGGCATCATAATATTACCAACCGATAGATTCCAGGGAATATATAACTATCTATTTCTTAATGAAGATAAACGTTCTAACTAATTTTCAATATTATGATCCTTTATAAATTGTAAGTTTTTTTAAAATTACAGTTAATTTTATCCAAAAAACTGATAAAATAGATATATATCAAAATATTCTATAGAACCTGTCAAACATTATTGTTGGTTATTACCATCACCTTAAGGATGGACCGTGGCATTTTTCAAGTTGTGGGGTGCGACAATAATGTACTGAAAAAAATCTATCCGCCTACAAATCCTACTTAGGAAGCTATCATTCGTCGGAATCAATGAAACAGCGGAGAAATTATATCGATGCCCAAAAAACTCGTTACAGGTTTTAATCACATTTGAATATTCTACTAAAAAATGATTTGAATTTATCATATTTAATGAAATTCTCATTAGCTTTGTGATCCCGTTAATCTTTTGGAACAAACATGAATCATTCTTGACTGAGGATGGTATCTTTCCGTATCGTGAATCAGTATCAACTTAAAAAATAATTGACAATGGATTAAAAAACACTTTCCCCTATCCTATTTGTTGATAGTTCTAAAATATCACAAGATTCCAGTTTGGAATGGATTTTCAGGATTTTAAAAGAACCGGAATTGCAACGAGAGGAAAATATTATTTAGCTTGTCAAGAATTAAAAATTTTGTAATACATTTTCAGGAATGGACCTTGCCTTTTCATCTTTTCCTTTAAGTCCGTATTTATATTGAGGTGATCCATGTTGCAGCAATTTAGGCACAGTAACAAATTTGTAACCCGCTTGATACTTTTTTAAATACCGCTCCAATCCCTCGATTAGATTGTCACGGGGTACATATTCGGGCTTGATCGTATTGCAAATATTATCATGCAATAGAATAATACTGCCAGGCCTGATATTAGAATCAAGCCGTTGAAAAACTTCAGCCGGTGAAGGATTTAGCCAGTCATATACGACCTCATCCCAGCATATAATTTTAAAACCTAATAATTTGGCGTCAAGATATGCAGACCAATTTATAAACCCCCACGGGGGGCGGAATAATTTTTGTCCATCATGATTGATCAGATGCTGCGTTTTTCGGAGTTGACGGATTCGCTCTCTCCTGGGGATCAGCGGCACAGGGGAATGATGCCAGGTATGATTGCCTATGGCATGGCCTGAATTTTTCATTTGCTGCAAAATTGATGGATATTTATCCGCTAATTTACCTACCACAAAAAAAGTTGCTTTTGCTTGATATTTATCGAGCAGCTCTAAAATCCGGGGCGTATAAGCGGGATGCGGGCCATCATCAAAGGTAAGCGAAACAAGATTCTCTGAGGTTTCAGCGCTGGTAACAATAAGATCCAAATTATTCCGGGCAATGCTTTTTAATTTTGCAGGAATATTCCGCCATTTCTTTAATTTCTGTAGCGCCATGTGATTTGCCTATATTTTTAGCTCTGAGGCGGACTTTGCAATATTTTTTTGGCCAATTTTATTTCTTCCGATATACATCTTTCCTTTTAAACGATATTGTAAAAATCCCTTAATTTTACCCAGTTCAATGGCTGATCGTATTACCCAGTTGCACCTTCTTTCAGGATCTAACAATTTTCTGTAGCTAAGAATATTATGATACAGTTGTCTGACGCTGTCTTTAACATTATAATTCGCCGCCCCGTAAGATTGGTATCTTTTATACAAATAATATCCGTACTCAGCCCACCTCATTTCTTGTTTGAATATTTTGTAAATATTACTCCGGGCTCTTACATGGACTAACGCATCAGGTATAAAAGTAAGATCATATCCCTCAAGTTGTACTCTGAAACAATAGTCAGTATCTTCTAAATACGGAAGGCTTTCATCGAACCCATTCACTTCAAAATGAACATCTTTTCGTATACCCAAGGATCCACCGCCGGCATGTGAAAAAAAATCGTCAACAAAGAATGAATTTACCCCATCAATTTGAGGCTTACTATTTAATGTGTGTTTGCTAAAATTATTTAATGTTGCCCAATCCATCTTACATGCCACAAAGGGATGTTTTGCGAGAGCATTACCCATGCCAGCTACCCAATTTGCTCCAACCACATCGTCAGCATCGCAAAATGCAAGAAAATCGCCTTCACAATTATTTACGCCTGTATTTCGGGCATATGCAACATTCCGCTTCTCATTGGCGCGGATAATCCTTAGACGAGGAATCTTATTTTGGTATTTATTTACAATATCTACAGTATGATCAGTGGAATCATTATCAATTACGACTACCTCCCATGGTTGGTCCCAATGCTGGTTAGCTAACGAATCTAATTGGTCCGAGATGGTATCGGCAGCATTATAGCATGGAATAATTACGCTAAGTTTCAAAATAACCTCTTTAATTTTAACCTATCGCTCCGCGATAAATAATTGAACCCCTCGAAGCATTTGCCTTATTTCGCTAATACTACCAAAAATATCTTTAAAAAGATCTTTACCAATTTTTATATATTTAGTTATTATTTTATTAATTAGCAAGTACATCAAAATATTCAGCTTGCTCTTTGCGTAATCTATCTATTAGCCGACCTTCCGGTACCTCTACATCATTGTAAGTTAAGGCTTGATCTTTCTTCACATCATTTTTAAGGATACAATCTTCAGCAACACCAAGCGGCAATAAATTTTCCGCTTGTACGGTTTCTGAATTTTCGCATTCGCCATACACCATATAATAACCAATCCCGTCGATTTTTTCACCGGCCTTAAGATCTTTCTTTGCAATAGTAACGACATCCACTTCCGGCTTGCCTGCTGGCGCAATAGTAGCATCTCCAAATAATGCAACACGGCCCACGGTATTGGGTACCTCAAAATGGCATAAATGATATGGACGATAGAAACAGTAATATGGCCCTTCGCCTAATTTATATAAATGCAGGTAATGCTGATGCGTAGGATTATCGTGTCTGCCATAAATAAAAACGCCTGGAGCCGGAGAAGCCCCGACCACGTAATCTACCACACCGGTTTCAGTTTTTAATAAATCTTCCGGATATTCTTTAATAACATCAGCTACGTGAGTGCCCTTCGGAACCTCCGGTCCGTACATACCTCGTTTACCGACCTTCATCCCGGTTGCGTTTGCAACCAGCGCCTGTTCAAAAGATATTTTACTGCCATCGGCAAATGAAGTCACCATTTCGGGTTTTTGCCCCCATTTTTTGGCAAATCCTTCTTGAGTTGTGGGGTTACGGTAGGGATCCTGCAAGCCTTTGATATTACCACAAAGCAAAGGCTCAACACCGATACCTTTCACAAAACGATACAGATTCATAATCACGCCCGGTTGGTCACCATCTGAATTTGTAATTGTCACATTATTTCGATCGGCATATACTTTCAAAATAGGACCAACTGTACCATCCAGCTCTGCATTCATTAACACTACATGCTTTTTATACTGAATAGCTTCAAGTACTACATTTGCGCTGAATTGTATAGCTCCCGTTACTTCAATAATCACATCGACCTCTTCTGAATGACAAAGTAACATCGGATCTGTAGTAACGGCCGCTTTACGATTTTTTATTGCGCTATCAAGCTCCCCTTGCGATTTAACCTCTTTTATCTCATCAACGCCCGCTTCATTAAATGCCTCAAAAGCTTTGTTAATGTGTCTGTTTGAAATAGCAACTAATCGCATTCCCTTGGCAGCCGTAAACATTTGTAACGCAATGCCTTTGCCCATAAAACCAGCCCCAACCATAGCAACTTTTATAGGATTACCGGTTTCTTCTCGTTCTTCAAGTGCGTTATCTACGATAATCATTTGAATTATCTCTGATTAATTTTTATTGATTGTTTACTTAAACAGAATTTGTAAAAGTTAACCAGCTTTTTAAATACTTAAAGAGCACTGGCAGACTCCACCGATATTTCAGTTAGCGATCTTCTTTATAAATATTTCTAATTATCACTTTTTTCCTGATGAATCTCTCTCCAGATGCCAATACCGTTATTATATTGCCTCTCCTTTTAATCTGATGTTAAAAATCTATTTTCTATAATTTTAAGTTTATAAAACTTGATTTGAAACTTCTAATGCTTAATTCATACATCAAACATAGTTTAATTTTTGACTTTGCACTTCGAATGGTGACCAATTTTGATCTTTATCTGAAATCACAGCAGGCTCAGCCGGCCAATCAATATTAAAAGCCGGATCGTCATACTTAATACCTTTTTCAGCTTCAGGGGTATAAAACTCGGATACCTGATAAGTAACTTCCGTCTCATTCTTAAGCGTTAAAAATCCATGGGCAAAACCTTCCGGAACATAGATCATACGCCTGTTTTCTTCATTCAACTCTATGCCCATCCATTCTCTAAAAGTAGGAGAATCCGGTCGTACATCAATAACAGCATCGTATATAGCACCTTTCGTGCAGCGAACTAATTTTGCCTCTAAATAAGGTTTGGCCTGATAGTGCATCCCGCGCAGTGTATGCTTTATTTTGTTAAATGAAATATTTACCTGCACAACCTTGTTTTTGATTCCCTGTTCACGGAATTCCTTTTCGCAATAAGCTCTGGCAAAAAAACCACGGCGATCTTGAAATTTTTCAAGATCAATAATATATACGTCTTTTAAATCGGTTTCTCTAAAAATCATATCTATACCCAGTATAAATCTTCATTTAATTGGTCTGTTTCCAGTAAGTATTTTAACTGTTTAAGTCTGGTATAAGATCGTGCTTGAAAAATTTCTGGACTCAATTTAATTTTAGAAAAAATATTATGCAATTCTCTGGCTCCTTCGTCCAGAGTATAATCACAGGAAAATCCAGGCAACTGATCATTGATTTTATCAAAAGATACCCGGTAACTCCGATTATCTTCATCCACATTATTCCCAAAAGAAATTTCACATCCGGGAAACGCTTCTTTTACAACTTGTGCTATTTCCTTAACCTGATAATTTTCGTCACTGTCTCCAACGTTGAAAATTTCATTGTGAACTACTTCGCGGGGTGCTTTTAATACGCAGGAAATACTCTTGCTGATATCTTTAACATGAACCAACGGTCGCCACGGAGTGCCATCACTTATCATTTTTATTTCACCAGTCGTCCAGGCAAGCCCACTTAAATTATTAAGTACAATATCAAACCGCATGCGCGGTGAAGCTCCATAAGCAGTAGCGTTGCGTAAAAAAGTCGGTGAAAAACTGTCGTCTGCCAACTTCGAAACATCTCTTTCTACTCTTACTTTACATTCAGCATAAGCTGTTTGAGGCTGAAGTTCTGATTCCTCGGTTTTAATGTTGCGATCACCACCAATCCCGTAGGCACTGCACGAAGAAGTGTATACAAATTTTTCAACACCTACTTGCTTACATAATTCAGCGATTCTAACACTGCCTTTATGATTTATTTTGTAAGTTATTTCGGGATTAAGCTGTCCCACTGGATCATTAGATAACTCGGCTAAATGAACGACGGCATCAAAACCCTCTAAATCTTCAGGCTGAATATTTCGCAAATCCTTGTTGATATAAGAAGGATAGGTTTTTTCCTGGTCGTTGTAGAGCCAGCCTGACCGATAAAATCCAGTATCAAGTCCGGTAACTTTGTGCCCTTGTTGAATCAAGTAAGGAGCCAGTATTGACCCGATATATCCATCCGTACCCGTGACTAATATATTCATGTGTTTGTTTTGTTTGTTAATTGCTCCTTTGAAGCTTTATTTTTCTGTCTCTGGATAAGTAATTTTGCCATTATTTATTGTACTTTATGATGAACGGAAGGCACGCGTTCTTTATCAAACGAATCAATGACCTTTATTTCAGGGATAAGGGTTACAAATTTGGCATCCCATTCTGCCACATAATCGAGCTGGCTCATAATTTCATTGCTGAGATTCCAAGGCAAGATACAAATATAATCAGGTTTCGTTTCGTAGATTTTATCTGGTGAATAAACCGGTATATGCGTTCCAGGCAGATAACGATTTTGCTTTGAAGGATTTTTATCAACCGTATAATTGACAAAGTCCGATCGTATGCCACAATAATTAAGCAGTGTATTACCTTTGGCCGGGGCACCGTAGCCTGCTATACTTTTACCCTCTCTTTTAACCTTAATGAAGAAATCTAAAATATTCCGTTTCGTTTCTTTAATTTTTGGGTTAAATGATAAATAAAGATCTAATTCATCATAGCCAAGTTGATACTCTCTATGGCGTAATTCATGCACCTTATCAGTTACACTCTTTGAGGAATCATCAGCATGTTTTGCATAAATACGCAAGGATCCCCCCTGAGTTGGGATTTCATCGACATCAAATAACACTAAACCATGATAGGCAAAAATCTTTTCAACGGTTATAAAAGAAAAATATGAAAAGTGTTCGTGATAAATTGTATCAAATTTATTCCCATCCACCATCTGCTGCAGGTGAGGAAATTCCATTGTAATAACGCCTTCCGGCTTTAAAAGTATTTTCATCCCACTGATAAAATCATTTAGGTTGGGAGTATGTGCTAACACATTATTACCTATAATTAAATCAGCCTGTTTTCGGCTCTCTTTTAGCTCGTGCGCAAGTTTCTCATCAAAAAACCGATCTAAGGTAGAAATGCCTTTTTTTCGGGCTTCTTTAGCTACATTGTTGGCCGGTTCAATACCAAGAACCGGGATATTTTTTTCAACAAAATTCTTTAACAGGTATCCGTCGTTACTTGCAATTTCTACAATAAAATCATCTGTCGTATATTCGAACCGATCCATCATCATATACGAATAGTTTTTCGAGTGTTCCAAATAAGAATCTGAGTAGGACGAAAAATAAGCATAATCACTAAATATACTTTCAGGCGATTCGAACTCTTCCAGTTGCACAAGAAAGCAGTCTTCACAGACATAAGCCTGGAGAGGATAAAACAACTCTGCCATATTAAGTTGCTCTTTTTCTAAATAGGAATTAGCAAGCGGACTTGAGCCTAAATCTGCAAACGTATGTTTGAGGGGGGCACCACAGAATCTGCATCTATTTTTAACTTTATGTTCCATAAAGAAATAGTTTAGTTTGATAATTATATGACCATTTAGAACGCCGCAGCCATCCGCAAAGTAACATTATATTTACAATATTATTTCAAAAAAATGTGTAGAAGATAAAGCAACGCAACTATTTGCCATATTCATTTTGCGGAAAATATTTTTCAATCCCAAACCTTCCACGGCTTTTCCTCCGACTGCCACAAATCCTCAAGTACATTTTTATCATGAAGCGTATCCATGGGATGCCAAAACCCACTATATTTATAAGCTGATAATTTTCCGTCCCTTGCAAGTGTCTCCAAGGGCTCTCGCTCCCAAACAGTTTGATCCCCCTCAATATAGGAAATTACCTCAGGTTCAAGTACAAAAAATCCCCCGTTTATCCAAGCATTATCACCTTGCGGTTTCTCTCTGAATCTTGATATTTTATCTTCTTCAGCTCCCAACCGAAATGTACCAAATCGACCCGGAGGCTGAACGGCTGTTAGTGTTGCGTAGGTATCCTGCCGTTTATGAAACTCAATAACTTTTCCAATATTCAAATCCGTAAGTCCATCGCCATAAGTCAGACAAAACGTTTCATCATCCAAGTAATTTCTGACCTTTTTCAGGCGTCCTCCGGTCATTGTTTTCATCCCAGTATCAATCAATGTTACCTTCCACGGTTCCACATCATTTTCAATAACATGCATTTCATTATTCTTAAGATCAAACGTCATATCCGATTGATGCAAAAAATAATTAGCGAAATATTCTTTTATGACTTTTCCTTTATAGCCACAACAGATTACAAAGTCATTGATCCCATAGTGGGAATATATCTTCATGATATGCCAAATAATTGGTTTTTCACCAATTTCAACCATAGGCTTGGGCCGAACGCTCGTTTCTTCACTTATTCTTGTACCATAGCCACCCGCTAAAATAACTGTTTTCATATTTTCAAATGCTCTCTTATCAAAACAATTTTTACCTTTCCAATTGAGTTTAACTTAATAATTACAGTATGATATTAATAATTAAAATCTATTAATAGATGCGAATATACTTTAAAGACACCGCCATTACTGTCTTTATGATTGGGTATACAATTATTTTTTTCTTATTACATAGCCGTCCGGGCAATTACCTAAAATTAAAATGATCATTAACTATCCTGATACTTAATCTTTCTAAACTGAATAAATTTTTAATTGAGAATTAGTGCCGCCTTTATCTTGATAAATAATAATTCTTTATCGGTAGTGAATATTACTAATTAAATCATTTTATATGTTAGAAATTACATGAGTAAAGAAATTGAATTCTATCATTTATCTATAGAAGTCTTAAAAAAATCAAATTTTAAATTTATTATTTATTAATTAATTTATCACAAATACCAGCTATTCACGTATATAAAAATCATAAAATTTCGTATCGCATGAAAATTCATTCAATTTGTCTGGTCAAAGACGAAGCCGACATTGTTGGGGATGTAGTTAAAGACGCTTATCGTTGGTCTGACTATATTTATATTTTTGATAATGGATCTACCGATGGGACGACCGAAGTATTGAAAGACTTTGCCGGCCAGCATAAAAATATCATCTTTTACAAATGGTCTGATGAACCATTTAAAGAGACTCTTCGGGGCGAATTATATCATGCCTTTAAACAGAATGCCCAAAAAGGTGATTGGTGGTGTCGGCTTGATGCTGACGAATTTTATATTGATAATCCACAATCATTTCTCAGGCAAATTGATAACCGATATAATGCTGTCTCTCACAGTTCTTATACCTATTATTTTACCGATAAGGATCTTGAAGATTACAAAGAAAATCCCGATTCCTTTACCTATAGAGATTTAAATTATTACAAGAATGATTTTTCTGAGCTACGGTTTGTTAAGGATAATGGACACCTGTATTGGCCCCCAAGCTCTTCCTGGCCCAAGATAAATATGAAAATATATCCGGCTAAAATTCGCGTGCGACACTATCAATACCGTAATCCCGGGCAAATCACCAAAAGGGCGGAAAATAGAAATTTAGCATACGAAAATTTTGATCCTTATAAAAAACGCAATATAGGGTTCCTGGATAAAACTGCTATTCTGGATGCAGAAGGCCGATTAGTTTCTCATAAATTTTTAGAGTACGATAATGGTGATGATAAGCTTGTCGCCAGAGAAAACTTGCCCGAATGGAAACCTGATGATCACCTCTTAAAAAGAATTAAAATCTCCGTAAAAAATATACTTTTCCGCCTTAACATACTGGATAAACTCTATAATCTTCTTGGTAAAAAGCAATAATTTTTATGAATTCTCCTTTTAAATATTTTGATAAAATATTTGTGGTAAGTGCCAGGGACGATGAAGAGAGACGAGGCTATGTGGAAAAAGTGTTTTCCAAAATGGACGTTTCGTTTGAATTTTTCGACGCCGTCATGGGCAACGATCTAAGCAAAAAAGAAATTGAAAATGTTTATGATGAAGAACGGGCCAAAAAGCATAAAACGTACCGACGCCCCCTAAGCAAACCGGAAATCGGCTGTGCATTATCACATATACGCATTTATAAAAAAATTGTTAAAGAAAATTTGAAAAATGCACTCATCTTCGAAGATGATATTGCGCCTAATTATGAAAAATTAGACCAAATAGATAAGGCTTTTAACGAGTTGCCTGAAGATTGGGACTTGTTATTTTTGGGCACGCTGGATCATAAATCCGAAATACCTGTTTCTTTCAAACTCAAGCTACTATTTTACTATCCCTTGGTTACCACTTTCTTTCCTGAAAAAATTGACTACAAGTTTAAACAATTACAGAATTTATACCCACGCGATTACTCAAAATCACTCAAAAAAGCAGGATATCATCGTGGGTCCCATGCTTATGCCATAAATAAAAGTGGCGTTGAGAAATTTCTGGCCTATCATGATAAAATTGTTACACCAGCTGATTTGATGTTATCTGTTATGGTCGTTGAAGATAAAATGAATGCTTTTATAACAAGAGAAAAGATTTTTGAACAAAATAGGAAATTCCAATCGACAATTGATGGTTCGCGGCAAATTATAAACAAAAGCTTGAACAAGTAATTTCAGATTACCCTATTTTGAAATATATTTTAGTATTGATTTTTAGCTTTTCTGCTTAGCACAAATATTTTCTTATAAATGGGAACTTGTAATTCCCCCCGAATGATATTATCACAAAAGATTTTAGGCCGGGCAAGGGGTAACAAGAAACTATCATAATAAAAAACTCATAGCTGAACGATTATCACAGACATAATAATTTGTAGTACTAAAATAGCTTCCCGTCATTACCATATCGCCTATATATCCGATATCTGAAATATTTTAGCTTTCGAATGAGTCCCGCATCTGACTCAGGTTTTACTGGATGGTATAATTTATTTTTTAATAATCCTGCACTATCTATAATAGGGCGATAACGAAAAGTACCAAATTCATACAGATGATTTAAAAAACCAAAGTTTATATAAAATATATTTTTTCTTCCCTTTACGAATTCCCCATTACCCCCAAAATCCTGTAGTTCAAATTCTTCATAGTTTAATAATGTTGGAACGCTAACTTCAAAATGACCTTTCCAACCATCCAAAAAAGCTCCATCGAGAAATTTTATAGCTTTGCGAGAAACCCGATAAATCGGATTAAATGAGGCAAGCCTATTCTCTTTTGTGATATATTTTGTGGGATGATTCAACTCCCACCAATCCCATTGCGGATGCTGAACATAAGTTCGAATTAACGAAGAAATCCAATCTGCTGCGGATTCCTGAAATGAATCAAACAGGTACGACCATTCTCCGGTGAATCGTACATCATACTCAACAACCCAATAATAATCTGCTGAATTGTTTTTTTCTTTAAAATACCTAAATAAAGGGAAGTGAGTTTGCCCGGGAATCAAACTTCCTCCCATTGTAGGATATCCTAACTCCCATAAATCTTCATCGGAAAAACAAAAATTGGGCGTTGGCAGTTGTCCATCATATTCTCCGTGATATAATAATATAACTTGCCGCCCACCGGCTGTATCTTTTAAATTATTGAATTCCTTAATAACCCACTTATCAATTTTGTGAGTTAAATATAATACTATCTCCTCAGCCATTACGGTACTATTAATGACTTTTAGTAAACTTTTATGATTTAATAAAGCTTTTCGAGCTTACTATAAGATACCAAAAAGTCTTAAAAGAGCATCATTCACTCTAATGTGTCAATCGATATGTTGTCAGATAAGCAGTTAATCCCAGTGAAATAATGGGGGCAATGATGGTAAAATAATCTCTAAAGGTAGTCTTTTTCTTAGCTTTAACAGTTATTACATCGCCGTTATGCAACGTATAATTTTTCATCTCCGGCGGTAATGGCTCATTTAATTTCATTTTAAAAGACTTACTTTTATACTGGTTGCTTGCCTTGCTATATCGTGAAACAAAAACGGTAATTTCGCTTGCCCCCTTACCTGAAAGACCAGCCGGACCGCGGGCATAAGAAATTAAATCGGTAAGATCTGTACCTCGCGGTACTAAATATTTTCCCGATACCCGAACATCTCCCCATAAATTCAAGGTGTCTGCCAGCTGGCTTTGGTTGGCAATTTGAATCAATCCCTGATTTTGATTTTGCATAAAATTGACATTTTGACCATAGCCTGCATTCACGCCTCCCAGAATCAAAATTACTCCGATAAATAGAATTTTTTTAATTAAGTTTTTCATGAGAATATCTCTTTTGTTTTCTTTTGTTTTCGTGGTAGTCATAGTATTTATTGTATTTGCTATTATACAATCCCTTAACTTCATTATCATCAATACTTTTTCGGGGGTCATAGCCATTTAGGACAAGACCAAGAATTCGGGCGGAATTGTTTTTCAATTCCTCGATTGTATGATCCAACTCAACGTGTCTTGTCTTTAAGAATCTCGAAGCAACAATAACCCCATCGGTGAGATGTAAAATGGGCGCCGTATCACCTATAATTCCAAAGGGGGCGGAGTCAAATAAAATAAAATCATACTCCGTTTCAAACTTCTTAATAAGTCTTCTGAACGATTGGCTGCCAATTACAGACATGGGACGAGCAGGCTGTTTCTTACCCGTCGTTAGCACATCCAGACCCGGAATTGGCATTCTCGTGACAGCCTCCTCAGGAGGAAGATCTTTGAAGAGGATATCCATGATGCCCGGTTCTTTAGATATCCCCATAAAGGCTGGCAGCCCGGATTTTCTCATATCACAGTCAACTATCAATACGCTATTACCAGTCTCAGTCAGTGCCATTGCCATATTCGAAACCAGGGTGGTTTTCCCCTCTCCAGCATCAGGGCTGGTGATTAAAATTTTACTCGGTGGATTATCCGGATTCGAGTAAAGAATCTTGCTAACCAGGCTCCGGTAGGTCTCAGCAATGGGGGACAATCCATAATGATACAAAATCAGATCTTTGGAAATATCACCACTTTTCTTTTGAGACAGCCCGGAAATTTTATTCGTCTTACTTTTATTAAGTAATGAATGATGGTAAATGACTGCAAGCAAAGGAAATTCTTTTTTCCTGAACTCCTGGATACTGTTAATTTTCTTGTTGATGGATTCTTTAATAAGCAGGAAACCGATGGGCAGAATGAGCCCAAAAATAAATCCTCCGAATAACCAGAGCGGTTTTTGAGGTTTGACGGGTGCGTTCGGAACACTTGCATAATCGATCACCGTACCAGCCCCGCTTCGGGTCTGAGCCCAGAGCGACACTTGGTTTTCCTGCTGGTCGACCGTTTTATATCGTTGTTCATAAATCTGAACAGTTCTTTTCAGGCGGGCCAATTGCTTTTCATTATCCGGCATCTTATTCAAAAACTTTTGATTCTTTTGCAACCGTTCATTAATTGCCTTTAGTTGAGCCTCATACTGACTTTTCTGAATTTGCAATTGTGTTAATTTCGCCTGTACCTGAGAAATTTGCTGTGTAACATTTCCATTATTCTCCGCCAACAGGCCCAAATAATCATTGCTATTAGCCATTAAATTGTTTGTCAGCTTCTTGATGGCTGACTTGTAGTCTTTAATTTGTTTGTCAAGCTGACGCATCTTCGGTTCCGAGTCCGGGTTCTTCTTTAACTTTGGGTGATTTGAGACCAGAACGAGGCGCTCTGTTTTCAATTCAGCCAATTTTTTCTGGTAATTCGTAATAGTAGGACCTGCAGCCTGCGAATAGCGATCTCCCAAACCAGGTTTTATAGCCTCAAGCTGCTGCTTGTGATTTTTAATACCCGATTTAACAGCCTGGAGTTTCACCTGGATCTGCTGTTTTTGACTTTGAAGATTAGATACAGCATTCACCAAATCAGTGGTTTGTGACTGAACAGCAACCAGATTTTGGTTATTCTTAAACCCGCTTAATTTATCCTCAGCCTGATTTAAATTATCTTGTATCTGTTGTCTCTTTTTTTTCAGAAACTTTAATGCTGATTCTGCAGAAGAGATTTTTTTCTGTGCCGTTATGTCTTTATATGCATTAAGTGAATAATTTACAATCTGGGCGGCCTCACGGGGTGAATAACTATCGAAAGTAACATTCAGCATATTCTGTCCCTTTTCCACAGGCGTCACACTAAGTTTGCTACGTATTCGGCTGGCTACAGTCTGCTCGGAGACAGTAGTGGAATCCTTGGGATAATTTTTCCATAAAATCGGATATTTACTTCCGTCTGGCAGGCGCTGTGCTGCCATTAACTGTTTTGCCACCTTGTTTGATAAATCTCTTGATTTCAAAAAGTGTATCTGGCTATCAATTGAGTTATTGGAACTCAGATTATATGAACTTGAAATAATCTTGCCTACTTCATTCTGTCCCCCGGGAAAATTATCTTGGTTGTTCTCAATTAACAAGGTACTGCTACTTTTATAGACAGGCAGGAAATACCTGAATGCAAGATAATAAGCCGCACCCGTACATACGATCACGCATAGTATGATCACCCAGATATAGCGTTTAATAACAGCATAAAGATGCTTAAAGTCGATAAGCTCTTCCTTCTTATCAGCAAGCGAAGAACCAATGGAGCCTATTCCTCCCGAATGGCCATTTTGAGGGCTGGTACCATTAATATTCATGATGATTTATTCCTTTTTAGATATTCAACGTAAATGAAAAAACAACAACTATTTCTCTTAATACTCTACTTCTATAAGCCCCAATATGCAATTTTCGATTTGTATGATAAAAAAAATTAAAAATAGTTCTCAATTAGTATTTTTTAATTTTTAATAACTTTAGCCATACTTTTCCATAAATATTTTTCTCACATTTCGTCTCCTGATAATATTTATTTCTCCGAAAAAATTCTAAATATACCTCAATATATTATTTTTAATCTTATCATACTAATGATTAAAAATCAATAAGGACATTGAAATTACGGTTTTATCAAGTCATAAATAATCAGATTTTAATACAACATAATCAGCGTTACAACAAATTTAATATAGGTATCAATAAGAAAAAAATAATTTTAGCACGAGGTACAAGCCAAAATGCCTCAAAGTATAATGAACATCACGAAAGGCAACTTTGAGAGATCCGCAATTTAGCTACACAATGCTTTGCTTAGCAGGCGGGGTGTGAAATGATGAACAGGGCATTTTGCCATTTAACAATGCTGTCCCCAATCGCTCTTTACGTCAGATTATTTATGTTTTATAAAACGAACATAATTTTAAGACTTCTTTAAATGAATCAGAGCCTGGCGAGCGGCTTTTTGTTCAGCTTCTTTTTTACTTTTACCCACCCCTTGCCCCCGTTCTTTTTCATCCACAATTGCCCGAATACGAAATGTCTTATCATGGCCGGGCCCCATTTCTTCAACAACCTCGTAGCGGGGGATCGTCATTTTTTGGGCCTGGGCATACTCCAGAAGCATACTTTTATAATTCTCGAGTGTTGTTGTAAGTTCTTTAACATCCATACACTGCTCAATTATCGTACTCGCAAATCCGGCAGCCTTATCATATCCTTTGTTGATGTAAATAGCCCCTATAAGCGATTCAAAGACATCCGACAATGCACTCTTCGAATATTCAATACCTTGTCCCTGCGAACGATCGCCAACAATTATCAATGGGCCCAATCCCAATTTTTTTGCATACTTTGCGAGTGCATCTCTATTGACCAGCTTGGCCCGAAGCTTCGTCAAAAACCCCTCATCTTCCTGAGGAAAAAGATCAAATATAATTTCCGATACAATTAGATCGAGTACAGCATCCCCCAGGAATTCCAGTCGCTCATAGGAATCTGTTTGATCATGCTTGCCGTCGTTCAATGAAGAACGATGTCGGAGCGCACGAATAAATAAAAATGGATTATCAATTGAGGCATCGATAATCTCTTCCAGCGCTTCAATTTTATCCCTGTACTCAGGACCCGGATTGGGTTGATCCTCGAGGTAAGCCCTGAGATTCTCAAACATCATTCATTAAACTTCTTAAATACGACTGATGTATTATGTCCACCAAAACCAAAGGCATTATTTAATGCATAATCCACATCCCTGGCTTCTGATTCATTGAAAGTATAATTAAGATCACAATCAGGGTCGGGATTTTCAAAGTTAATTGTAGGCGGTATTATTCCGTGATATATAGCCAGAAGAGTAGCGAGGGATTCTATAGCACCGGCTGCTCCAAGGGTATGCCCGGTCATTGATTTCGTTGAATTAAAATTGATCTCATAGGCATGGTCTTTAAAGATTTTCTTTAATGAATTCGTTTCCGCTATATCTCCAAGCGGTGTCGAAGTGCCATGCATATTTACATGATCTATATCTTCCGGTTTAAGTCCTGCAGAAGTGAGCGCGCGATTCAAAGCAAGAATCACGCCTTCTCCTTCCGGGTCGGGAGCCGTAATATGATGGGCATCGGCCGAAAAACCATAACCGATTATTTCAGCGTAGATACGGGCATCGCGTGCCTTGGCATGCTCATAATCCTCTAATATCAACATGCCTGCACCTTCGCCCAGCACAAAGCCGTCTCTCTGCTTGTCAAACGGACGTGAAGCTCTCTCTGGTGCGTCATTGCGCGTGGACATTGCACGCATGGAATCAAATCCGGCTAAACCGATCTTTGATACCGGTGCTTCAGATCCCCCGGTTACGGCAATATCGCACTGTCCCTTGCAAATAGAATCATAAGCAAGACCGATATTATGAGAACCGGTTGCACAAGCCGACACAGCCGAAAAATTAGGCCCCTTGAATCCCCACTTGATTGAAATTTGCCCGGGCACCATATCAGGTATTAATTTGGGAATGAAGAATGGAGACACTCCCTTGGGGCCGTGTTTATAAAATTCCACGGATTGTTCGTAGAAGGTAATCATACCTCCAATACCTGTTCCGGCGATGACCCCCACATTATCTTTATCAATAGCATCCAAATCAAGCGAACTATCTTTTATTGCTTCTTCAGCTGCTATTAAAGCGTATTGGCAAACGCGGTCCATACGACGAGACTGTTTACGATCGAAATAGTCACTTACGTCGTAGTCGGGTATTTGAGCCCCGAATTTTGTAGGAAAATCGGTCGTATCAAAATTTTCAATGGTATGCACACCATTTTTTCCCGATATCAAACCGTTCCAAAATTCAGGTGCCGTTTTACCAATGGGGGTAATGGCCCCTATACCTGTAACAACTACTCTTTTGTCAGACATGCGTTAAGGGTTAAAATAAACTCTCTTTAATTAATAAATTATACCTTTTCTTCGAGATAATCTATTGCGTTCCCGACAGTAGCAATTTCTTCGGCATCTTCATCGGGAATACTGATATCAAATTCTTTTTCGAACTCCATAATAAGTTCTACCGTATCAAGTGAGTCTGCACCGAGATCATTCGTGAAATTAGCATCACGTTTTACCTCAGATTCATCAACACCAAGTTTATCTACAATAATCGATTTTACTTTTGATTCTACGTCTTGTGCCATAGTGTTAATATAATTTAATTTATTTAAGTTTTAATTCATGTAGCAAAAGCTACCATTTTTATTGTTATTTTAATAACGAAGGTGAAAATACAATATCTTCAGTAAAAATACATAACTTCCTCTTCAATGAATTCTTAATGAAGAAATTGGATTGTCACATTGCCATTCCTCCATCAACACGGATAACCTCTCCCGTGATGTACGAACTTAGGTCGGAAGACAAAAACGCTGCGACGTCAGCTACTTCATCAGCACTGCCGGGACGACCAAGTGGAGTCTGTTCATTAATTTCCGAGAGCTGTTTATCTTCAAGTTTATCCGTCATTTCTGTGGTAATATAGCCGGGTGCTATCACATTAGCCCGTATGTTCCGTGAAGCCAGTTCTTTTGCGAACGATTTTGTAAAGCCAATCATTCCTGATTTTGATGCTGCATAATTACTTTGACCGGCGTTGCCTGAAATACCCACAACAGAACTGATGTTGACGATAGAACCGCTCTTGTTGCGAATCATGGGTCTGGCGACGGCCTTGCTATAATTAAAAACACTTTTAAGGTTTGTATCAACCACTTCATCCCATTGGTTTTCCGACATTCTGAGGATCAAATTATCTTGGTTAATACCTGCATTATTAATCAGAATATCTAACTTCTCCCACTTCGAGATAACTTGCTGAACCGTTTCCGCAGCTTTTTCAGTGTTTACCGCATCAGCCTGCATAGCCATGCATTTAACACCGTGATCCTCGATTAATTTCTTTACTTCCTCTGCTGCTTCAGCAGAGCGTGCATAGGTTAAGGCTACATTCGCCCCGCAATCGGCAAGTTTCAGGGCAATGGCACGGCCTATACCCCGGCTGCCTCCGGTAACCAATGCGGTTTTTCCTTTCAGATCAATATTCATGCTTTGCAAAGGGCTTTAAATATTTCAATATATTAAAACTAAGCTTGACTCCTTTTTAATCGACAATTGGAATATTTCTTATACCTTGATCTTTAAATTACTTATCACTGATAACCTTCAATCTCGACATCCTCGAGCGTTCGTTTTACCAACCCCTGCAGTACATTCCCGGGCCCGACTTCAACAAATTTAGTCGCTCCATTTTGATGCATGTTGAGGACGGTTTGTGTCCAAAGCACCGGATTTAAGAGCTGGTTTAACAAATTCGTTCTTATTTCACCGATGTCTTTCGTTGAACTCCCCGTATAATTACTATATATCGGGCAATCAGGTTCATCGAAAGACAATTTCTTCAATACCTTTTTTAATCCTTCATAAGCGGGCTCCATAAGTGAAGAGTGAAAGGCACCACTTACCGGAAGTAATCGTGCCAAACGGCACCCCTGGTCTTTCGCTATTTCAACAGCTTTTTTAACAGCTTCAACATAACCAGCAATCACCAGTTGACCGGGGCAATTAAAATTGGCTGGTGTCACTTCCTTTCCAACCACTTCCGAAGCTTGCTGACAAATAGCCTTAACTTCTTCATCCTCCATGCCGATAATTGCCGCCATCGTACCTTCATTTTCCTCGCCGGCCTGCTGCATCAACGTGCCTCGCTGATGGACTGCCTTCAGAGCTTCCGAAAATGAGAGCGTATTACATGCTACGAGCGCAGAAAATTCTCCCAGACTATGACCTGCTACCATGTCAGGCTGGGCGTCAAGCGTCTGATACAAAGCCACTGAATGGGTAAAAATGGCCGGCTGGGTAAATTCGGTTTGCTTGAGTTTTTCTGCAGGGCCCTCAAACATGATGGACTTTAGATCGAACCCCAGTATTTCATTTGCCTGATCAACAAGGTCCGAAAACTGTGTATTCGTTTCATAATATTCTCTGCCCATCCCCACCTTTTGCGATCCTTGTCCCGGAAATAAATATGCTGTTCTCATTATCTATTTAATCCCCCATTTAAGATAAATGGCGCCCCATGTAAGGCCTCCTCCAAACGACGCCAAAATCAAATTATCTCCAAACTCCAGACGATCTTTCCAATCGTACAAACACAATGGAATCGTTCCGGAAGTGGTATTTCCATAATCCTGAATATTTATCATCACTTTGCTTTTATCAAGTCCAACGCAATTACTTGTGGCATCAATAATTCGCTTATTCGCCTGATGCGGTGCCAGCCAATCAATATCATCGGTATCCAAATCGTTATTGTCCAGGACCTCAGTGATAACTTTTGTCATATTCGTTATGGCCTTGCGAAATACCGGCTGACCATCCTGGTGAACAAAATGTTGGTTCTCTTGAACAGTTTCTTCTGTTGCAGGATTCATGCTGCCACCTGCCGGCTGGTATAACAATTTTTCCGTATCGCCCTCAGAATGATGGGAATAATCGATAATTCCCGTATCGTCATCCGAAACCTCCAATACCACGGCTCCTGCGCCGTCACCAAAAAGAATGCAAGTGGACCGGTCACTATAATCGGTAATGGAACTCATTTTATCCGAACCGATAACAAGCACCTTTTGGGCCCGCCCCGATTCGATAAAGCTCGCACCGGTCGTCAGTGAATATAAAAATCCCGAGCAAGCGGCCGATAAATCGAAGGCATAGGCATTGGTTGCACCAATGGATTTTTGAATCAGGCAGGCTGTAGCGGGGAATAGATAATCCGGCGTAACGGTTCCAACGACTATTACATCGATTTCTTCCGGGTCCAGCCCGCGTTGATCCAATGCTTCTTGTGCGGCCTTCATGCCCATATAAGCTGAAGCCTTATCATCATCTTTTAAAATTCTACGCTCCCGGATACCTGTTCTGGACCGAATCCAGTCGTCGTTCGTTTCTACCATCTTTTCAAGATCACTATTCGAAAGCCGATTTTCCGGTAAAAAATGTCCGACAGCTGTAATCTTAGCACGTTTTATTTCTGGCATGTAAAAATGAAATTTATGAATTAAGAGAGGCTGTAATTTCGTCGTTAATGTTATTCTCGACGCATTTTACAGCATTAAAAATCATATTTTTGATAGCTGTTGCAGTACTTCCACCATGCCCTACCATACTAACACCATCAATTCCCAGGAATGGAACACCACCAACATTATCTGGATTAAATTTATGGAGTGATGTATTTAAAACATCGAATATCAATTCCTTCTGCTCAGGGGTAAGTTGCATGTGTTCTGTCCTCGAACTTATAAGTTTTTTCAGAACATGAGGAACTGATTCTCCTAATTTTAGAAGCAAATTGCCTACAAGACCATTACATACAAAAACATCAGCCTTTCCCACCAGGATATCATGACCTTCAACATTTCCAATAAAATTGGGTAAATCCTGCAATAATTTAAATACTTTTTTTAGGCTCTTTGTGCCCTTTCCGTTCTCTTCACCTACGTTTAAAAGAGCAGTTGAAGGATTTTTTATTCCCATCACCTTTTCAGCATAGATGCAGGCCATAAGTGCAAACTGCACATACATATCACTGCGCATTTCCAGATTGGCCCCTGCATCAATAAGCAGACGCGGGCCCTTCACGGTTGGATATATTGCAGCTATTGACGGGCGTGATACACCATCCAATTTTCCAAGTATAAACGTGGAAGCAGCCAGTAAGGCCCCGGTATTGCCCGCGCTTATAAAACCGTCACATTCCCCGGCTTCATGCAGCTTCAGTCCGGTAACGATCGAAGATTTTTGTTTCGTCTTAACGGCCTGTGCAGGCTCCTCATTCATTCCTATAATCTGCGGAGCATGGCAGACCGAAATACGATCTTTGTCGTAACTATATTTTTCAAGCTCCTTGTCTATGGTTTGCTGCGGACCTGTTAAGATGATCTCCAATTCCGGCCGTTCCTTAACGGCTTCAACGGCACCACTCACCGTACTCTCAGGGTAATAATCTCCTCCTACCGCATCTACAGCAATGATCATGAATACAAAAATGTACGGTTATTAATTATTTACGTTAAGTATTTGCCGGCCGCGGTAAAATCCGCATTCCTTGCACACACGGTGATATTCATGGTAGGCTCCACAATTAGAACATTTAGCTAACGTAGGTTCCTTTATCGCATGGTGCCCGCGTCGCTTGTTTTTGCGAGATTTAGAAGTTTTTCGTTTTGGATGTGCCATTGAATCTATTCGTATTTAGTTATTATCCTTTAATTCTTTCAATTTTTCCCAGCGAGGATCCACTTTGTCCTCGTCTTCATCTAACTGTTTCGTATTTCCAAATGATTTTGTTTCAAATTCTTCAATATTTCCTTCATCATTAAGATATTTCGGATGAATCTTTTTAATTGGTATTTCCAACATTACAGAGTCACGAACTTCTTTTTCAATACTGATCGTGTTCGCTGAAAAATCGAAGCGCCTGACCGCTCCATCCTTTGTTTCTGTTTCTTCTTGTACATCTGTCTTAAAGACGACCTCATAAGAGGTCGAAACCGGATAAAGAAATTCCTCGAGACTGCGATCACAAACAAGTTCAACATCAGCCTCTATTTTGTATCGGGTTCGAATAAACCGCCGGCCGCGATAAAAATCTATCGCGATCTCACCACCTTTAAACCCATACGATTCTACATCCAGTGCACCTGAAGCAAGTGTAAGCTCTTTTCTGCTTTCTCCTTCAGGTATCTCTGTTATGTTAAACGTGAGTTTTGACATACCAATTAGGTGAATCTAACTTATGAATATTTGGTTTGATCTGCAATCATTTAAATAAGCCGAATAAACGCTGTTCAATGAGCTCTATTATCTTTCCCAAATCTTCCTGATTTTCTACAAAATCAATGTCATCGGTGTCAATAATTAGCTTTTCATGTGGATATTCGGCAATCCAGTCTTCGTATAAACGGTTCAGCCGCTCTAAATATTCGATACGAATTGTATTTTCGTATTCACGTCCCCGCTGTTGAATTTGTTTAACGAGAGTGGGAACCTGCGCGCGGATATAAATCAGTAATGTCGGCGGTTTTAAGTACTGAATCATCTCATGGAAGAGCGCCTCATAATTCTTAAAATCACGATCGCTCATCAATCCCATGTTATGCAGATTCTTGGCAAAGATTTCTACATCCTCATAAATCGTGCGATCCTGTATGAAACGTCCCTTTTGTTGCAGCATTTTCTTCTGCTGACGAAACCGACTCGACAAAAAATATATTTGAAGATTGAAACTCCACCGGCGCATATCATCATAAAAATCAGCTAAATAAGGATTATCATCATCTGATTCATATAATGCTTTCCAGGCAAAATGACGTGAAAGCAATTCTGTAAGTGATGACTTACCCGCTCCGATATTTCCGGCAATTGCAATAAATTTCACATCAGAAGGCACGCTTTGTTGTTTTTCCCCGTAAGTTTCAAAATTAACAGTGCTCATAGGCACAAATACGATTATTCCTGATACAAATACTTGTTATTTTTATGATTTTTGTGCTGCCTGTTCGGTAATTTTAACAGGTTTTTAAAATATACCACTAAAAAAGCCCCACAATATAAGCAATTTGTTCTGGAATTTATGACCATTCTTCGCAAAAAATCTGAAATTTGACAGATAGACCCGAATCAGTTATTATAATTTTAAAGAGTTGCTAATTTAAGAATAAATTTTTGGTATAACATTGTTGTGAAATAAAGCGTCCATCCAACTTTTTGTTCGATAATGAATCCATTAAGACAGCCCGTAAATGATGGCAGTATTAAATGTGAATAATTCTTAAATTTATGTGTTTAATAAGGAAACGAATAGATGGCCCGGTAAATATTGATGATTGATACCCAGCTTAAAGAAATTTCAAATTTAAACCAAAACCAAGACCTCAGGTTAAAAGACGTCATTCGTCCAATCAAGCAAGAGCTGCAGGAATTTGAGTCTTTTTTTAAGCAGACAATACGTACTGATGTCTTTCTTTTGGACAAGATTGTAAGTTACCTGTTGCGCCAAAAAGGCAAGCAGCTGCGTCCAACGCTTGTATTTATGTCTGCACAATTATTTGGAGACGTAAATAACCGCAGTTACATTGCCGCCGCCATGATTGAATTGTTGCACACGGCTACACTTATTCATGACGATGTGGTTGATGAGGCGAATGTACGCAGGGGATTTTTGAGTATTAGCAAGGTTTGGAAAAATAAGGCCGGCGTGCTGCTCGGAGATTATTTACTATCGAAGGGACTGCTTATAGCCCTTGAACATGATGAGTTTCAATTGCTGCAAGTTTTATCAAATGCTGTTAAAAATATGAGTCAGGGTGAACTCCGCCAGATGAAGGCCGCCCGCCTATTCAATATGACCGAAGAGTATTATTTTGAAGTTATTTCGGAAAAAACGGCCAGCCTCATCGCTTCATGCTGTCAATGCGGCGCCATTTCTACGACCGATGATAAAGAAATTCATGAGTTGATGCATGAAGTGGGGATGAGCATTGGCATCGCGTTCCAGATTAAGGATGATCTTTTCGACTATGGGAGGAATGACGTAGGCAAGCCGCGGCGCAATGATATACGTGAACGAAAAGTAACGCTGCCGTTTATCAAAGCGCTGGAAAATGCTTCATTTACGGAGAGAGCACATATTCGATACCTCATGTGGAAACGCAAGAAAAAAGAAAAAGATATCAATGCAATTGTTCGTTTTGTTGAGCGAAAGGGAGGCATTGAATACTCCAGGCAAATAATGAACGATTACGCAAATCATGCCCGGGAAAAATTGTCCACCCTACCGGAATCACCGGCGCGTGATAATTTTAATACGCTTATCGAATTTATTACGAATCGTAAAAAATAACGTTTGTACCCTTCTTTGAATGTCACACCATTTTTCGGCATCTTCTAAAATACTCTTCCTGTCCGACGTGCATCTCGGCGCTTTTTCTGATGCCAAAGATCACCAGCTCGAAGATAATCTGATCGGCCTGCTTGATTTTGCCGAAAGCAGAAACTACCAGATCGCCATTCTGGGTGACTTGTTTGACTACTGGATTGAATACCCTGGAAAAATACCTTCACTCGGCAAAAGAACATTGCGCCGTTTCAAGAAATTTAACCGGCATTCAACCCCGCTTTATATTACCGGCAATCACGATAATTGGACACTCGGTCATTTTTCTGACCTCGGATTTGATGTGGAACGGAACTACCGTACCTTGGAACTCGGCAATAAGTCCGTTGGCTTACTCCACGGTGACGCCACAGGGCCGGGACTTGATCAACTGCAACGGCCGTTTTTTCACCGGCTGATCAGAAACGAAATATTTCTGAAAATTTATCGGCGATTGCTTTCTCCCGAAATGGGATTATGGGTAATGAAAAAATTCTCAACATTTACCCGGAGCTGGGATGAAGAAGGTCTGGACCCCCGGGAACTTGATCATTGGGCTGATATGATATTAAGGAATAGCCCCGTAAATTATTTACTTTGCGGACATGATCATGTGCAAAGAATCCGAAATTTTGAGTCGGGCAAATACATTAATACCGGGGCTTTTCATCACAACGGCTCCCTGGCAAGGTATAATAATGGCGACTTTAGCCTCGTTCAATGGAATAGCAAAACGGGAGAACTCATCTCCTCTGAAAATCAAGCACGCACCTTATGAGTGAATCGGAACATGAAAATGATATGGAGCGGTATTTTAATGACCCCGAATACCGCCGTAAAAAAATGGCCTCTCAGGATCCTAACGGTCAATCTGTCTGGTACGACAAGTATAATAACAAATATGGATATATCGGCCTGGGCCTTATTATTCTGATATCATTTTTAATAGGATTTTTCATTTATCTTTATCAGGGTATTCCTTCACTGAAACAGCTTGAAAATCCTCAAACAGCCATCGCCTCGCGGGTCGTAAGCCAGGATGGTGTTGTACTTGATCGGTTTTATAAAAAGAATCGAACTGATGTTCCCATACAAAACATTTCACCCCATGTGATACAGGCACTCATTGCAACTGAAGATCACCGGTTTTATCATCACTGGGGTATAGACATGATTAGGACACTGGCTATTCCCTATCATTTAATTCAGGGACAGGTTGAAGGAGGCTCGACCATTACCCAACAGCTGGCCCGGAATTTGTATAAACAGATCGGCCGTAAATTTTCAATCGTTCGTAAATTGCGGGAGATGATAACAGCGGTTGATATCGAGCGGCATTATACCAAGCGCGAAATTCTGGACATGTATCTTAATACGGTTGAATTTCCCAATAGTAGCTTTGGAATTGAGGCGGCTGCTGAGACGCATTATGGAAAGCCGGCAAAAGATTTGACAATTGATCAGGCAGCTTTGCTGGTTGGCTCGGTAAATGCCGTGTATGCTTACAACCCCCGATTATTCCCCAAGCGGGCCCGGCAGCGACGAAACGTCGTGCTTGCGCAAATGGAAAAACAAGGCTACATCAATCAAAAAACGTTTAAAAGTCTGCGAAAAGATTCTATCGACTTAAATTATCATCCCCCCTCAAAACCCAATACTGAAAGTCGATATTTTGGGCAATATGTGCGCAAAAAAATTGAGCCCTGGGCTAAAAAAAATGGATACAATTTACATACCGACGGACTGGTTATTCATACAACTATTAATTCGCGACTGCAACGTTATGCACAGCAGGCGCTTGATCAAAAACTGGACTCCTTACAGACTATTTTTGAAAACGAATGGACCTCGAAAAATGGCAGTTACATGAATCTCTTGTGGAAAAAATATCCACATTTTCTGACAAGCTTTATCAAGCAAACCAAACGCTACAAAAACGGATTCTCGAAATATCATACCGATAAGCAATCGGTAGTGCTCGATTCATTGATGGCCGATAAGGCGTTTGTTGATTCCGTAAAAAGAGTAAATACCAAGCTTGAGGCCGGCTTTGTGGCCATTAATCCCAAAAACGGACATATCCGCGCCTGGATCGGCGGCAAAAACTACGGGCGCGTTCAGTATGATCACGTATACCAGGCCCGCCGGCAAACCGGCTCTTCCTTTAAACCGTTTGTTTATACCGTTGCTATTGATAATGGCTATAAACCATATTCGAGGTTTTCCAAGCACCGGCCTGTTTTTTACAGCAGAACCGGAAAAAAATGGTCACCTGGCCGCATGGAGGTTCCGAAAGGACCGGATAAACTGACATTACGCCGCGGACTTGCCCAGAGTTTGAATGATGTTACCGTGAATATGCTGCCCGCCCTGGCCGGAGCGCCGGGTACCACCAGCCTGGATTCATTAAAACCGGCTGCTGAAAAAATCAAGCAGATGGCTTCAAACTTTGGTATTAATATGAGCCACACCGAAGCTGTTCCTTCACTCGCGCTTGGCACCGCCAAAGCCTCTCTGCTGAATATGACCAGCGCGTACACCACCTTTGCAAATCATGGCGTTCATATCGATCCCATTGCAATTACCCGTATTGACGACAAGCACGGCAACGTTATTAAACAATTTCATCCCCAGTCACGCCAGGAAGTTATCAGCCCCGAAACCGCCTATATTATGATTGATATGCTTCGAAACGTGATTCGCGGCGGACATATTCAAGGTGGTGGCAATTATTATGGCACGGGCATACACCTGCGAACGAAATATCATGTGGAGCAGGATATCGCCGGAAAGACGGGAACCTCACAAGATGCTGCATCATGCTGGTTTATTGCCACCACGCCCGACCTGACAATGGGTGCCTGGGTGGGCGGACAGGATCGCCGGGTGCGCTGGCCAAAATGGAGCCGCACCGGTCAGGGTGCCCATACCGCTTTGCCGATTGTTGGTCAATTTATCGATCTGGCATCTTCTGATCCGCATACCCACTGGAAAAAGGGTGCATTTAAAGCACCGCCGGGATTTGTGATGCCTCACCCGCCAAAGCAAAAAGGCTGGAAAAAAAGCAATCGTATCAATTGGTGATTCACATCTGCTCTTATGTAGCTTTTAGATGAAAACAAACCATATCTTTTGAATGATGAGATTGCTCCTTCTCGTCCGTGCTTTTTTTGGCTTCGCTGCTCCTGTTTCTATTGGAATTAATTTCCTTATCACAAATTATTTAATTCTCTCACCTTTCTCATAAATGATGAAGAAGCTTTTCTGCAGGAGGAAGAACGTAGTCATTGTAATACGGACCACAGCCGCGGAGTAAACCAATAATAATCGATGGGGTTGGTCAAGTTTTCTCTAATATCTTTCCATAAATGTTCGCAAGAACTATTGGGGGCGGTTTTACATAAAGAAGGATAATTCCCGCTTTTGAGAGTTTTTTCTTTATCTCTCGTTTATATTACAATACTCAGTACCATGGGAAAAATGCGTTTATTATGTGAATAAATGATATAAAAATTATCCGGGTATAAGGTGCAATTTTTATATCTTTAGAGCGAAATCCTGAAAAGCAAACTTCATGGAAAAGGTATCAGTCCCGGAAACATATGTCCACCGTATTTTCGTTGGTGGAGTTTTTTTAAAAGCCCTGAATGGTGTAGTGGAGATTCTTGCTGGAATTGCTTTTCTGTTCCCTGCGAGGATTACATTATTTTTTAAGTCAATTCTCCCGGCATCTTTTATCCAAAACCCCAATATATATTTTATTACTCATTTAAAGGCCCTGATTTTAACGATTTCAGCTCATGCCGGTCCATTTGT
>DASQZL010000023.1:0-16210 GCA_035638715.1 Balneolaceae bacterium | reverse complement strand
ACTAACTGCCAAAGACTAACATCATGAAAAAAATAATTCTTTTAATAAGCCTGTGCATGTTTACTACAACGGTATGGGCGCAGCAAGACCCGTTAAATAATTTTATTAATAAGTATAAATCAGATTCCACCTTTACGATTGTAAATATTTCCCCCCAGATGTTTCGTTTATTCGCTAAAATGAATTCGGATTCTACGGACCATGTGATGGATGTAGCTAAAAAGTTGAAGGGGCTTCGTATTATCTCCAAAGATAATGCCCGTAACAGTAAAAAGCTGTTTGATGAAGCAAATGCCGCGCTTTCAGGCAAAAATTATGAGAATCTAATGACCATCCGAAATCATAATGATCATGTGAAATTTCTGGCCAATCAGGGAGCCGACAGTCTCATTCATAATTTAATTATGTTGGTGAGCGACAATAATAATTTTACAGCTATCAGTCTCACGGGTGATATTAAGTTGGATGAACTTTCGAAAATTGCCGGATCAATGAATATTCAGGGATTTAATAATTTAAAAGACTTGAAAAAGTTAGGCAAAAAGCACCCTTAATGTATATCTGCGTCAGCGGCGCGTCCGACACCAAGCCGGTTGATTATTCTCCAGTGTAGCCATCGAGATGTCAAATTATCATCAATCTGCAGGTAGGCAAGGATGTTAGAGCAAACATAAATCGCAGAGGAGGTCTATCGGTGAATCTTAAATCCATCAGGAAGATCAGACCTCCTCATCACTTCTGCTAAAATCCGAAACAAATCAGCGCAGCTGTCTGGATAATTTTCCGTACAGCCTGCTAATCAATAATAATTTTAACACCAGCTTTTGAGTGTTCCAGGGAAAGGACTACCCTGAGCCAGCAGCTCAAATATCTGTATAATCATTTGAAACGCAATCAACGTTATGATTTTTTATCTGAGGCGATCACAATTAGCAAATTTCATTAGCAGGATAACTGCTCGGCTGTTTTTTGTGCTGGGTTTACTCGTTCCCTTTACAGCCCGTGCGCAATCGCAAATCGATTCTACTCGCAATAAGCTTCAACCCCTGCATATTCATCATGATATTAAAATTACCGGCACATTGTCGGATTCGGTATGGAAGAAGGCCCGGGCGGTATATATTACGCACGAAGTTCAGCCGAATGATAATGCTCCGGCTCCGGTGGAAACGAAGGTGAAAGTGCTTTACAGCCAAAATTTTCTTTATGTGGGCTTTATCTGCAACGATCCGCACCCGCGAAAAATCAGGGCGCACATTTCAGACCGGGATAACATTGGAAGTGATGATTTTGTCGGCATTTTTTTGGATCCTTTTAACAATAATAAGCATGCTTACGAGCTTTTCGTCAATCCGTTGGGCATTCAGTTTGATGCCATGCGCACCAACGGAAATGAGAACAGCAACTTTGATATGCTGTGGTATTCGGCCGGAGAAATTAACCAATCGGGTTATACGGCAGTAATGAAAATTCCATTTAAGAGTATTCATTTTCCTACCCGGAATATTCAGGATTGGTCGGTTCAATTTTTCCGAAATTACCCGCGAAGTTCACGCTATCAACTTACATGGACGAAAGTCGATATCGGCAATTCTTGTTTAATGTGCCAGAATGGGACGTTGACAGATATTAAAGGAGTTGAAAATCATCACACTATTGAGTTTTTGCCGTACGCCCTGGGTCACCAAAGCAGCAAACTGAATCAGGCTCAGCCTTCCTCGGGACTGGATAACGGTCCGTTAAAAGGACGTGTAGGGGGCAGTATCTCCTATTCGCCGAGCTCAACCAGTGAGATCGATGCCGTCGTCAATCCTGATTTTAGCCAGGTTGAAACCGATGCCACAAAAATCAGTGTGAATAAAACGTTTGCCCTGCAATATCCCGAAAAGCGTCCATTTTTTCTTAAAGGATCCGACCTTTTTACGACCCCGGAAAACCTGTTTTACTCCCGTACGATCAATAATCCGCTGGCAGCAGGTAAATTTACCCGGAAAGCCAGCCGTTACAGCGTGGCGTTTCTGACAGCCTATGACCGCGACACCCCTTTCGTCATTCCCGGCATGCAGGGAAGCTCGCTTGTTAAATCACATATCAGCAGCTACGATAACGTTATACGCAGCAAGTATAATATTGGACAAGATTCATATATCGGGGGACTGCTTACTACACGTAATCAACGGCAGGCCCATAATTATGTGGGCAGTATCGACTGGAAAATCAGGCTGGCCGATCACTATTATTTTAACGGGCAGGCGGCCTATTCCGACACCAGGGAACTCCGCGATACCTCGCTTTTTAACAATCCGCGGCGGTTTGGGCGAAGTCGGTATGATGCGGCATTAAACGGGCAACATTATGGCGGAACATCATTGGGAGCCAAATTTGAGCGGAACGCTAAACACTATAATTTCTCGGTCAGTTATCATTCTTTTTCACCTACTTTTCAGGCGCAAAATGGGTTCATAAACAAGACGAATCGACGGCAAATTGAAGCCGATCAAGACATCAATTATTATCCGAATACTTCCTGGCTCTCGCAGGGAAATATTTATGTAGAAGGCTCCTGGCGATACAATTTTGCCGGGCAATTCCAGGAGCGCTATATCTACGGCCAGTGGAGTAATACTTTTGCCGGGCAAACCCGACTGTCAGTGAGTTATCTGCCGGTAAACGATGAACGGTTTCGCGGGCATTTTTTTACGGGTCTTCATCGCACGACTGTAAGTTTGAGAACAAAGCCGCTGGATGTGCTTTCACTCTACGGTAGTTTTGAGGTGGGGCGCAACATCCACCGCACAAAAAATCCCGAGCTCGGGCATGGATATAATATATCAGCGCAAGCGACGATCAAGCCATCAGCCCGCCTGGAACTGAACCTGAATTACCACTATTCTACCTTATCCCCGCTGAATGATTCAAAAACATTTTATAGTGGCGATATCACTCGCCTGAAAGCCAATTATAACTTTTCCCGCCGGTTATTTGCACGCGTCATTACGCAGTATAATTCGTTCAACAAACGAATTCAGGTATATCCGCTGCTCTATTACAAACTGAATCCGTTCACCAAATTTTATATCGGGATGACGGATTATCTGAATCATTTTGATCCCTCCACTTCCAACAGCTTTAAGGGGTATCGGCAGACCAACCGCGAATTTTTTGTCAAAATTCAGTATCTGTTTCGCAAATAATTAAGAGTCTGTTGATGAGTGGTAATCCTTCAAAGCAGACCAACTTTTCTCAGACTCGCTGATCTGTCCTCATTGCCGTGCTTCATCATACAGTTTCATCACCCGCAGATCACTGTAGCTGACGGACTTGTTCAAATCTTCGTAAACGCTTCGTAGTAATCGACGGCCGTTATTATTGAACGAAGCAAGCACTTCATCGCGCTTCCGTTTCGAGAGAGAAGATGCTTCAGCAATGCCTTCAGCACGTAAATCATGGCCTTCCTCGAGATATTTTTTCAAATATTTCAGAATGGTGACGGGTTTAACGCCTTTTTCTTCGGCAAGATGCTCAATCGATTGGCCGTTATTAAAGGCTTTGGCAATTTGCTCATGCGGTTTACCATCATGTTTGGGTTTGCTTTTTGCTTCAAGCGATTTCTTTCGTTCAGAAATATTGTGCTCCTCACAATATCCTATAATAATTTTGAGAAAGGCTTTGCCGAAATGTTTACACTTGGCCGTCCCCACCCCGTAAATTTTCATCAGTGAGTCTTTGCTTTTGGGGAAGAAATAGGCCATTTCCATCAGCGTTGTATCCGGAAAGATAGCATAAGGCGCCACACTGTGTTCATCGGCCTGATTTTTGCGTTCTTCTTTTAATTTTTTGAATAAGTCCTGATCATACTGTTTTTCAACTTCCGGGGTGGTTCGGGCCGTGGCTTTGCGGCCAACCACGGCTGAGGTGCGATTAAGCAAGCCGTAAACTTTTTCCTGGTTCTTTATTACAGGCAGAGACTGCTCGTTAATTTTCAGGTGTCCCTCATCACTTTTGTCAATATAACTTTGGCGATCGAGCATCCGCAAAAGCTGAATCCATTGATCGCGTCCCCAGTCTTTTCCCGCTCCAAAGCTTGAAATTTTATGGTGGCCATTGTCCAATATTTTGTCTGTCTTTGTACCACGCAACACATTGGCGAGGTAATACTCACCAAATTGTCCGCCGGTCTGTTCGATACACGAAATCAGCGTTTGGGATTGATCCGTGAGATCTTCCACTTCCGCATCAACCGACAGGCAGTTGTCGCACATGCCGCACTCTTCATTCGGATATTCCTCGCCAAAATAGTCCATCAACGGGATGCGCCGGCACTTATTCGTTTCCAAAAAATCAATAAGAGAATTTAAATGCTGCTCGGCGATTTTTTTCTCTTTGCCCTCTTTTTTATTGATGAAATAGCGAATTTTCTGGGTGTCGGAATGGCTATACAGTACCAGGCAGTCGGCCCGGAGTCCATCGCGACCAGCTCGCCCGATTTGCTGATAATACGACTCAATATCTTTTGGCATGTCATAGTGAATCACATAGCGTACATCCGGCTTATTGATACCCATGCCAAACGCAATGGTAGCTACGATGATATCCACATCATCCCGGATAAACGCCTCCTGGTTGCGATTACGTACTTTTTCGGACAGGCCGGCATGATAAGGCCTGACCGCATATCCCTCTTGCTTCAGGTTCACATACAATGCATTAACCTGCCGGCGCGAAAAACAGTAGATGATTCCGGATTGCTTTTTGCGGGTGTATAAAAAGTCCAATACCTGTTCCAGCGGTTCCTCCTTATCCGCTACTTTAAGCAGTAGGTTTTTGCGGTCAAAGCTGGCCAGGAAGCTTTCGGAATCGTCAAAATCAAGCACCTTCTTGATGTCTTCCCGAACGCGTGGCGTAGCCGTTGCCGTCAGCGCGAGGCAGGCTGCATTGGGAAAATCATTCCGGACTTCCGTAAGACGGCGATAATCGGGACGAAAATCGTGTCCCCATTCCGAGATGCAGTGCGCTTCGTCGATGGTGAACAGATCCACGTCGATGCCATCGAGCAATTCACGGGTTTTAGGCATGATCAGCGTCTCGGGAGCCACATAAAGCAGCTTCACTTCTCCATTTTTGAGTCGCTTTATATTAAATTGATATTCTTCATCGGTAAGTGAGCTGTTAAGATACAGCGCCGGGATATCAAATTGGCGAAGCTGTTCCACCTGGTCTTTCATCAACGAAATAAGCGGAGATATGACGATCGTCAACCCGTCAAAAAGCAGGGCCGGTATTTGATAACAGAGTGATTTACCCCCTCCGGTCGGCATGATGACCAGCGCATCTTTCTTAGCCAGCACTTGCTCGATAGCCTCCTCCTGCAGCGGTCGAAAAGATTCATACCCAAAAACATTCTCCAGTTTACGTTGTGCTTCGCTAATCATGGTACGCAATTTTACTCCTTGCAGATGCGATCGCTTTAAGCGATGGCATCAATGTTATCATTCATTAATTAAAAACTTTATTTAATTTTCTATTCTTATCCTTATTAACTCTATAGGATTCAATAAATTCGTCTATAATTCCTGACCATACTAAAGCCAGGGCCTGTAAAAAGACTTCTTTTTTTGCTGTTCCTGTTTGCGAATGGGTTGAGAATAAGAAATGAAAAACCTCCGAAATTGTCCGATTATCGTTTTTTCAGCATATATTTGAAAAAGAAATTTTACCCTTCCGGGCTCAAAAGGAAAATTAATAATTTGTTTTCCTTTTAATTATTCACTTTGAGTGATGCCATCACCCCGGGTGACGGCATCAGTTATAAATCATCTGCGCGATTTGCCGATTCTGTATAATCAGCGCTCCTACTTGTTCAGGTACATATTTTTGAACTCATACGGTTTTTTAAAATGGTCATCATTGAAGTCGTCCATAAAGTAAATTGTTTCGCCGGTGGATTTCATTTCCGGGCCCAGTTCTTTTTTGACTTCCGGGAATTTGTCAAAGGGGAACACCGGCTCTTTGACCGCCCATTTTTCGAGCTTCGATGTCAGCTCTTCCTTCGGGAAATCTTTCAGCTTCGCACCCAGCATCACTTTCACAGCAATTTCTGCTTCGGGCCGCTGGGTAGCCTTGGCCAGGAACGGGATCGTACGCGTTGACCGCGGATTAGCTTCCAGCACATACACATCATCACCCTGTATGGCGTATTGTACGTTAATGAAGCCAATGATGCCCATCTCATCAGCGATTAACTTATGGTATTTTTTAATTTTTTCGATGGCGATGTCGCTCAGCGAGTATGAGGGAATCACCGCCGAAGAATCGCCTGAATGCACCCCGGCCGGTTCAATGTGTTCCATCAGGCCGGAAATATGGAGCTGCTCGCCGTCATACACGGCATCCAGATCAACCTCTACGGCATCCTCTAAAAACTTATCAATAAGGAATGCATTTTCCGGATGCGTCTTCAATACACGTTCCGTATAATATTCAAGCTCACTCTGTTTTACAGCGATGCGCATGCCCTGCCCGCCAAGCACATAACTGGGGCGGATAAGCACCGGGTATCCAATGCGATTCGCAATTTCCACCGCTCCTTCAACGTCCGTAGCCGTACCGTATTGCGGGAAGGGGATATCCAGTTTTTGGAGGAGCTCCGAAAAGGCCCCGCGATCCTCGGCAAAGTTTATCGTTTCAAATGGAGTGCCAAAAATTTTGATGCCGGCCTCTACAAAGCGCTTGCCAAGTTTCAGCGCAGTCTGTCCGCCCACCTGCAGAATGACGCCCTCGGGCTGCTCGTGTTCATAAATATCGAGCACACGCTCCCAGAATACCGGCTCGAAGTAGAGCTTGTCGGCAATATCAAAATCAGTAGAAACGGTCTCGGGGTTACAGTTCACCATGATGGCCTCATAACCCATATCCTGTACGGCTTTTACAGCGTGCGTACAAGAGTAGTCAAACTCAATGCCCTGCCCGATACGGTTGGGACCGCTGCCCAGGATCATCACTTTTTCGTTGTCTGAAACATCGCTTTCATTCTCGCTTTCATAAGAGGAGTAATAGTATGGCGTTTGCGCCGGAAATTCGGCCGCGCAGGTATCAACCACCTTGAATGACGGTTTTAGACCGAGACTTTTGCGTTTTTCACGCACTTCGTTTTCGCTGACCTTGCCATCACTCTGGCTCAGCATCCAGGCAATTTGGTGATCGGAGAAGCCCGCCTGTTTAAGTTCAAACAGGTCTTCTTTAGTGATGGATTCGAGTGATTGCCCTTCTGTGCGGTTTTCCAGTGAAACCATATAGCGTATCTGTTGCAGAAACCAAGGGTCGAGTTTGGTAACCTTGGCAATTTGATCGACCGAAATACCCGCTTTAAAAGCGTGATGAACATTCAACATACGGTCCCAGTAGGGCTTTTCGAGTCGTTCCTGCACTTTTTTGAGATTCTGCTCATCATAGCCGTCGGCGCCCAGCCCGGCGCGACCTATTTCCAGCGACTGCCAGGCTTTATTCAGGGCCTCGGGGAAATTTCGCCCGATCGACATCACTTCGCCCACGGCTTTCATCTGCGTGGTTAATTCTTCGTCCACGTTTTTGAATTTTTCAAAATTAAAGCGGGGTGCTTTGACGATCACATAATCGATAGATGGTTCGAAGCAGGCAGAAGTGTTGCCGGTGATGGGATTCGGCAGCTCATCGAGCGTGTAGCCCACGGCCAGCTTGGTCGCAATCTTGGCAATCGGGTAGCCGGTGGCTTTCGAGGCCAGTGCTGATGAACGGCTCACGCGCGGGTTGATTTCAATGGCGACGAAACGGTCACTGCCCGGCTCCACAGCAAACTGCACGTTACAGCCGCCGGCGAAGGTGCCGATGGAATTCATCATCTTGATGGCCGCATCACGCAGCATCTGGAACTGTTTGTCGGTAAGGGTCTGCGAAGGCGCCACAGTCACCGAATCACCGGTGTGCACGCCCATCGGGTCGATATTTTCAACCGTACAAATGATGACTACGTTATTGTTGTCATCGCGCAGTAGCTCCAGTTCATATTCTTTCCAGCCGTAAATGGATTCTTCGATCAGTACCCGGTGCACCGGACTCATTTCCAGACCACGCTGCACTTTGCGTTCAAATTCTTCCTCTTTCCAGACAATACCGCCCCCGGCGCCGCCCATAGTAAAAGAGGGACGTATTACAATGGGGAGACCGCCCAATTCCTCGGTAATTTCCTTGGCTTCGAGCATGGATTTGGCCGCGCGGCTTCGGCACTGCGGAATGCCAATCTCGTCCATCAGGTCACGAAACTGCTGGCGGTCTTCGGTGATGTCAACAGCATCGATATCCACACCGATAATTTGGATATTGTGATCGCGCCAGTATTCCTCCTGCTGCAGGTCGCGGACCAAGTTGAGGCCGGTTTGTCCGCCCATGGTAGGCAGTACGGCATCGGGATGTTCTTTTTCGACTATTTCTTTGATAGATTCAATCGTCAGCGGCTTCAGGTATACCTCATCCGCCATCATCGGGTCGGTCATAATTGTGGCGGGATTCGAGTTGATGAGGATGACCTCGTAGCCGTCATCCATCAGCGACCGGCAGGCTTGCGAGCCTGAATAGTCGAATTCACAAGCCTGGCCAATTACAATTGGTCCTGAACCAATGATGAGAATTTTTTGAATGTCGTTACGTCGCGGCATTGAATTTGGGTTTCTGGTTTTTAAAGATTATTTGTAGTATAGAATTTAATTCTGTTCGTAGAGAGGCGATTAATTGGGTCTCTACAATAATTTACCGTTAGGCCATTTCCTTTTTGCCTTCCTGAATCAGATCCAGAAAATGGTCGAACAAGTAGGCTGAATCGTGCGGGCCGGGCGAGGCTTCGGGGTGATATTGCACCGAAAAGCCGGGGAAATTTTTGAAGCGGAGCCCCTCGATCGTATCGTCATTCAGGTTGTAATGGGTGATTTCCACCTTCGATTCATCGAGTGCCTCTTCATCCACCGCAAAACCATGATTCTGGGTGGTAATTTCAACTTTTCCGGTACTCACATTTTTTACGGGTTGATTGGCCCCGCGGTGGCCGACAAACATCTTTTTGACGGGAATATCTTCCGAGAGCGCCATGAGTTGGTGCCCCAGGCAGATGCCGAACATCGGCTTGCCCGTCTGTTTGGCGAATTCAACGGCTTCAAGCGCATAATCAGCTGTTGCGTTGGGATCGCCCGGGCCATTGCTGAAGAAGAATCCATCCGGCCCCCAGCTTTCCAGTTCCTCTTTGAAATTTCCTTTTGCAGGGAAGATGCGCAGCGTGCAGCCCCGCTTGTTCAGGTTATTAATAATATTTTGCTTAATTCCATAGTCGAAGGCAGCCACTTTAAACGGTCCGTCGCTGTGCACCGTGTGCGATTCTTTCCGCGTCACCTTGGTGGCCAGTTCAAGACCTTTCATATCGTCCCAGTTACGAGCCGCCTCAACCAGTTTTTCTTCATCCATTTCGTCGGATGAAATGACGGCATTCATCACTCCTTTAGTGCGGATGTGGCGCACCAGTTTGCGTGTGTCTACACCCGAAATACCGACTACTTCATTACGTTCAAGGTATTCCTGCAGGCTGCCGTCGGCTTGCAAATTACTGTATTCATGAGAGAAAGAACGTGTAATCAGTCCGGCGATCATTACATGGCGGGCTTCATCGTCCCGGCTCATCGTCCCGTAGTTGCCGATATGCGGGTAGGTCATCATCATGAGCTGCCCGTAGTAACTCGGATCTGTGAAAATTTCCTGGTAGCCGGTCATGCTGGTATTAAAACATAGTTCGCCGCCGGTTGTTCCTTTTTTACCGATGGCCACACCGTATTCAATGGTTCCGTCAGAGAGGGCAATAATTGCCTTAGCATTTTTTTTCAGAGACATAGTTTAATTTTAATGCAGATGAATGATTGTGAGAGTAGATGGAAAAAATGAAACTCGGATTGGAAATGGTGCGCAAGAATCTGAAGAAAAGCATCAAATCAATAAAATAACTGGGTATTTGAGGCAGCCAGTATTTTAAAATGATTTGATTTTCAGGACTTTTCGTAGTGGTCAAAAGCCAGAAAAATTTAATTTTTTTCTTTTGATACGCCTGCTTTTTAATTCTAACGCAAAACTGTGGGAAAATATGAATATAAAATTAGAAATTCAACATAACATTCAATTTTTATATTCTCTGTTTTTAATTGAGGTTCAAGTGTAATTTTCCATATTCTATAATTTTAGGGCTATTCAGTCTCAACAGAACAAAAGCAGGCTCATTGGATTCGGGATATTATACAGTAGGCAGTTTATCGTTGGTCGTTATATGTTGTGTGTTATTAGGCTGTCCTTTACAGCTTGCTACGAACAACTACAATTATGCCTCTTCACCACACCATCTGCTTCATACAGAAAACACTTCCGCCGCTTTTCAGGAATTCGTAAGTGCTCACCTCCTGTACCGCAAAGTCGGCATCGCGCAACTTTTTGTTCACATCCGTGCAGCCCTGCTGGATGATGACATTTTTGCCATCGGGGCAGGTTGCATTGCAGGCGAACAGTTCTATGGCCTCATGCCTGGTAGCGTGTATGACTTTTTCAAATATAGCATCGATCAGCGTGCGCCCTTCCTGCGTAAAAGCGTCGGGATAGATGAGTGCTGTTTTTTCATTGAGCACACAAAAGCAGGTGTCGAGGTGATAAAAATTCTCATCAATCAGTTGCAAGGCAATGACCGGGACGCTAAAAGAATCCGATATTTGTTCATAGGCATCAAGTGAAGAGCGGTATCCGTAGCCGCCCCACAATAAGCGCCTGCCCGTATGCCAGATGGCATCGCCGCAGCCTTCAAAATCATTAATTTTATTTTCATTCAGATGATGAATTTGGTATCCGTTTTGCCTAAACCATTGCTCAAAGAGGGGGACTTCCTTTTTTCGCTGCTCAGCGTGCATGATGCTCATAAATACGTGCTTGTCCCCTGCCTCATCAATAAAAGGCAGGCTCTGGTTAGCTGAAAAAACCATATCGGGTAAATTTTCCTGTCCTTCTAATACCAGCGGTTGAATGCCGATTTGCGAGAACGTGCTTTTAAGCGAATTCCACTCATTCTTTGCTTTCATCTTGTCAACCTTTCCCACATTATCTGCCATGTGAGGATTGATAACATAATCAACTGAAAAATAAGTAGGCTCAACCATCAATACTTTTTTTGGCAGAGGCATGGAGGGGCGCGAGGCGAGTTCAAAATCAAGTTGGTCGGCGATAGTTATAACGGGACTCATAAATAAAGAGATATGGGTTGGCTTTAGCAGGTTGCTCGGATGAGGTCTAAAATTTAAATTTACCGATTTATGTTTTTGTCATGCAATTATGACAAAATTATTCGTCGCACACATTTATATTATGTCGCGCACATATATATTATAACGTTTGGAGTGATAAAAATCTGAAAAATATACTGAATCTGCCGAAGGCATCATTTTGGGAGATTCCGTATCTGACTATGCGATACCTGATCTCCGAAGTTTGACGCAGGTGATGTTTCACTGAGCAGGCACAATACGGAGTGACCAGCGTGACATTGCACCATTTGAAGATACTATTTTCAACCGCTCTACACATTTCACATATAATAATACGGAACGAAAAATCGTTTATGCCGCGTTCGGATCTAATCCGCCCATGCCTTGTCGGCTTTTAGCAAAGAGACAGTGGAATTTTTTCTGAAAAAAATGTTTTACTTGCACTATTAAACTCTTATTTTAACCGATCGTTTAAAACGATTGGTGAAAATATAATTTGATGGTTAAAGAAAGAACATATTCTGAAAAAGAAGAGGAGATTTTCAGGGCCGCCATTGATGAATTTTCCAAACATGGGAAAAAAGGGGCCCACATGCAATCTATAGCGGATAAAGTGGGCTGTAATAAAGCGTTGGTTCATTACTATTTCCGTAACAAAGAACGGCTTTATGAGGAGGTTTTCGATTATCAATTCACCCATTTTTTTACCTCGGTCCACGATGCTATAATCGATGCGCCCACCTTCAGGGAGACTCTCATCAGCTTTGTAGATCAGTTTACGGAATTTTTGAAGGAATTTGGTCCCTACCCCATTTTGATGCTCAAGGAAATGGATATGGAATCAAAAAAGAAGCGGTTTGAACGCGTCAAGGAAAAGACCGGCGTAGGACCAATGTCGCTTTTTGAGGAAAAAATGAAAAGAGCCGTGGAAAGAGGTGAGGTTCGCGATCTGGATGCCCGCCATACGTTTATGAGCATCATGGGAGCCTGCATATATTTATTTATTGCCTTCCCGGTGTTGTCATTGTCGAATTACGAGGAGCGGGAAAAAAAGCAGACATTTATTGAAGAGCATAAGAAGCATGTCATTGAATTAATCTACAACGGATTACGAACTAAAAATACCAATAAAAAATAGGAATGGCTGACGATAACAGAGCAAGTGAAGGAAATACAAACGAAGAAAATCAAAATCCGAATGGTAATTCTGGCCAGCAGGGAAACCAGAAAAAGCGAACGCTGCTGGGCTTCAGTTATAAGTCTGTCGGATTAGTCATACTGGCGATTGCCATTATTATTGGTGGCTACTATGGAATCACTGAGTATGAATATTATCAAAATCATGTCAATACGAATGATGCAAAGACGGACGGGCATATCAACCCGGTTTTATCGCGTGTTTCCGGATATGTGGACAGCGTATACGTACAAGACAATGAGCCGGTTAAAAAAGGCCAGATGCTTGTTCAAATTGATACCACGGAGTACAAACTAAAGGTTAGGATGGCCAGGGCGGCATTGCAGGATACCCGCGCTTCACTCGAAGTGGCTAAAGCGGATGTGCAAGCGGCCAGGGTGAACCTGAATCAGGCCCAAACCGATTATCACCGCGTAAAAAATCTTTACCAGGGCGGTGCGGCTACAAAATCAAAGTATCAGAATGTTAAAACAGAGCTGGCATCAGCCAAAACAAAATTGACCAAGGCTAAACGGCATGTTGCGGTTTTGCAGAATCAAATTAAATCGAAAAAAGATAATTTGGAAAATGCAAAGCTTCAGCTCTCTTATACATCCATAAGGGCCGGCTCGAAAGGGGTTATTTCAAAAAAGGATATTAAAGCGGGGCAGTACATCACCCCGGGTGAACCGTTGATGTCTTTAACGGACGTCCAGGACGTTTGGGTCACTGCGAATTTTAAAGAAACGGGTTTGCATGATATTCGTGTGGGGCAGAAAGCAAAAATAAGTATTGATGCCTACCCGCATAAAAAATTCATAGGGCGCGTTCAGTCCATTGCCGGTGCTACAGCTGCAAAATTTTCATTGCTGCCCCCAAATAATGCGACAGGCAACTATGTTAAGGTTGTGCAACGCGTACCTGTTAAAATTGTATTTACCCAAAAACCCAACCCCAACTATCCGATACGGCTTGGTCTGAATGTGGAAGTGTCGATAAATATTAATCAACATGTGAAAAATAAGCATTCAAGGGCAACATTGAATCAATAGAATTGTTGGATCATAAATGCAGCTCAGCCGAAAAAAGTAAATAGTATGCCATCCCGTTCTACGTCTGTTTATCGTCGTTTTATCATTACCGTTACGGTAATTCTGTGTTCGATGATACAGCTGATCGATACTTCTATCGTTAATGTGGCCGTCCCCCATATTATGGGGAATCTTGGGGCAAATACATCGCAGGCCAGCTGGGTGGTTACCGCCTATGTATTTGCAAATGTTATTATAATTCCTATAACAGGCTGGTTATCTGAATTTTTTGGTCGGAAAAAATACTATTTAATTTCTATTGGCCTTTTTGTGATTGCTTCCGTTTTCTGCGGGCAGGCGACCAATATATGGGAATTAGTTATTTTTCGATTTATCCAGGGACTCGGCGGCGGCGGGCTGCTCCCGACTTCACGGGTTATTCTCATTGAAAACTACCCGCCGGAAGATCTGAGCCTGGCAATGGCTTTATTTGGAATGGGCGTAGTTATAGGTCCTACTATTGGCCCGACGCTCGGTGGCTGGCTGACGACGACTTATTCCTGGCGATGGATCTTTTACGTAAACGTCCCTGTTGGCATCATTGCTTTTATGATGGCGTTCATTAATGTAGAGGAAGTCGGAGCCAAGTTAACCAAGGCGAGGTCGATCGACGGCTGGGGGCTATTTTTTCTGTTTATGGGCTTCGGGGCACTTGAAATCATCCTTGAGCAGGGAGAACGCGACAATTGGTTCGCTTCCAATTTTATTGTCTGGTTAACTGCTATATCGATTATTGGCATTCTCGCCTTTATTGTTCAAGAGCTGACCACCGATAATCCGGTAGTGGATTTATACGTACTCCGGCACCGTAATTTAGCCGTGGGGACGTTTTTTGGGTTTATTATGGGGTTTGGTTTATATGCCTCGGTCTTTGTCTTTCCCTTGTTTCTGGAAAATTTACTGGATTATTCTGCCCTGCAAACCGGGCTCATTCTCATCCCCAGTGCGCTGACTGCTGCGCTTATGATGCCCGTAGCCAGTTTTCTTATGCGGAAAGGAGCCTCCGCGCGTCTACTGGCCGCCATAGGCTTTGGCCTGTTTTTTGTTTTTAGCTGGCTGATGTCGCATCAATCGCTGCAGTCGGGAGCCAGCGATTTCTATCTGCCGCTTGTCCTGCGCGGCATGGGGCTGGGGTGTCTTTCAGTGCCTATTAATACTATTGCGATGTGGGGGCTGGAAGGCCATGAGCTCAATGAAGGTTCGGGGTTTTCAAGCCTGAGCCGCTCGCTGGGAGGATCAATTGGCATCGCACTGGTTTCTACTTTCCTTGACCAGCGAAATGCCCTGCATTGGACCCGACTGGTAAGTAATATTACGCGGTTTGATTATACGGCACGCAGCCGGATTAATGAGATCGTTCACTTTTTTAAATCCTCCGGCTTTTCGTCGTCGGTCGCCCAAAGCCAGGCCTACCAGGCGATAGCGGGAACCGTCACCAAACAAGCATATATGATGACATATAACGATATTTTTCTGGCTGTAGGAGTACTATTTGTGATATGCATACCTCTATTACTGCTGACTACCTCCGCGGATATTAGTAATGAAGACACGGAAGTACAAATGCAGGCAGAATAAGCTATTGGCAATTGTTGAATTCGAATTTAATTATATCTATCAAAACCATTAGAAAAGCGATGAAAACCCTTCAGATATTTATCATTACCGTTGTAACATTCCTGTTCGCCGGACTATCAGCCCAAGCGCAACAACCGACACCCTCTGATTCGCTCACCCTGGATGATGCTATTCATTATGCCTTAACCAATCAGCCCTCGCTCGAAAAAGTGCAGGCGCAAGTTAAAGCCGCAAAAGCGCAAATCGGGCAGGCAAAATCTGCATACTATCCGCATACGAATGTCAAAGGCGGTTATGATTATATTTCACCCGTTTCATCACTAAATTTTAACGGGACACTTTTTCAGGTTCAGCCGAAGAATAACTATGATGTACACCTTGCCGCTAATCAGCTGATTTATAATTTCGGCAAAACCCAGGCTAATATTCAGCTGGCCCAATCGCGAGCGCTGACCGCAGAACAGCGAACCAAAGTTGTAAAATGGACGATCAGCTACTTTACTGCTCAGACATTTTATTCGGTATTGTATGAAGATCGGAATCTGAAAGTGGTCAATAAGCAACTTAAGCAGTTGCACAGTGATTTACAGATTGCCCGGAAAAAGAAGAATTTCGGAGCGGCCACAAAATACGATGTGTTGACCATTAAAGTTCGGATTGCAAAGGTAAAAAACCGTAAACAGGATTTAAAAAATCAGAAGCAAAAATTAATTATTCGTCTGCGAAAACTTTTTGGATGGCAACCGGGCCGACCGGTACTCGTAGCGGGAAAACTTCAGCTAAAACCGGTGCAACATGTTGCCAGTATGTCGAATATTTATAAAAGCCGACCGGATTACCAGGTGCTGCAGCAGAAGGAAAAAGCATTGGAGCAGGCCTTTAAGGTAAGCAAGTTGTCAAAAATGCCCAGTTTGACGGCCGGCGGTACGGCAGGGTTTAAAAATGGTTACCAACCGAAGCTAAATGAGTTTCGCGGCAATTATAGTATAGGGCTCCATTTAAATGTGCCCATTTTTGAAGGATTTGCATCTCATTATAAACAGCAGGAAGCC
>DASQZL010000022.1:0-4809 GCA_035638715.1 Balneolaceae bacterium | reverse complement strand
ATGACAAAAATTTGAGTATCTCAAAGCTCTCTAATTAGAGATATCTTTCTGTATTTAATTAGCAGCCAGGATACCTGGAGTTATCATCCATATTGCGGAGCGCATCACCCCGTTATTTGTAAGGGGCGATGCTCGGATATTTTGTTCACTTTGAGAGAAAACAACATCGAAACAGCTAAAGATGGGAAATAAACAGCAGTAAAAATATCAATCTTAAATCTTTCAAAATGTCTTCACGAAAAGAAAAAAATTAGTCTCATTGAGAGTTTAATTCCTCTACCCGTTTTTGCAAGGTACGCAGTGCTTCTTCATTATCATTGGGAAAATCTTTAATAAAGGGCATCCTAATTATTTTTTTGGCTTTGCGAACAGTAGTTCGAGTTTCAGAATTTTCAGCCAGCCAGCGATCCCATTTTTGTTTTTCCTGCTTTGATGACTCTTCTTTCACCCAACGAATAAAAGATTCATCGTTGAGAAATTCTTCAAGATTTGATGGCTTTGAATCCAATTTATTACCCATTAATTGCTAATGAAAAGAATTTGTATAAGAGAATCATCGTTAGTTATCCACCTATAGTCATTTAATTGGGTCGTCTAAAGAGTATTTAGCTGAAATAATGATAATCCCTCTTTCCTTGTAATTTTTTTTCATATTTGAAATATTATGTACGCATTTACCGGCTGGATGTTTCAAATTTAATTGTCGAGGACTCTTACATAAATTTTAGTAGACAAAACCGTACAAACCATTCTCTCGAACGTAGCCAGACAATCGGGCTATTAGCGGGGGCATCTATCACCCAGATTGAGGCACTATTAGCAATGCATTTTGTCCATCAATACCAAATGAGTTCCGTAATCACCACACCGGCCCTGGGAAATCCCGGTCACGTCGGGGCTACAAAGTGGCATTCCACGAGCCGGTTATGCGCAGGCTGGGGTGCCATTTTTAAAAATTTTCAAACCTAACAAATAATGAAACGTAGCTTTCAAGCACTAATTTCTGATCTTTACGGCGTTCTTATAGATTCTACATCTCTTGTCGAAAGGCAATAGACACCTTGGTCACAGAAATATGATTTAAATCTCCAAAAGTGTTTGAAATTGCTCATGTCCGGCGTGAAGCGAGGCAGCAAAAAAAGCCGGAATATTCGTGGTGGATCTTTCAACAACACGATGCTGATCAACTTAAATATGCTGATGTGATTCTACTATCCATAGCATTTTTAAGTTTTTACAAAAATAAGGGAATATACTTTTTAACCTTATAAGCTTCTTAAAAAGTATAATCTGGCTAATGATTTCATAAGAGGTAACCGGTTAAATTTGTTAAACAGAAATACTTTAATCTACGAACTGAATTAGTAATTTTTTATTATTTGGATCGTTTTTATTTCACAAAATATCCAACAGCTATGTAAAATTAGATTGGTGAGAAAAATTAACAAGTGACGCACATCACCGACGCTTTTAGTCGATTAATTGTGCCACTAAATAGTAGCATTTTTTATGAATAAGAGAGGAGAGTAGGGCTTTAACCCTTTCTACCCGAAGGAGTAAGCTCAAGAGACGAGAACGCATATAGTCTAAATATTTTAGTGCAATCTTTGTGCGGAAATGTTCAGTTAATTGTCTAAACTAAGGATAACGATGGCATACCGGGTAGCCAGAACTGTAAAACCTTAGGCAGGAACGGTGAATTGGTCTCTGAGGCTCTGTTATCAGCGTTAATAATAAATCAAAGTGAGAGATTAATGTAAATGCAAAAGGATTGGGGGAGTAGCTTTGGTATTCTATAAACGCGAATAGGGTTGTAATCCCCCTCAGTACCAGAATAATCCCGATAGCTTGGGTAGGATGAAAAAAGACAGACATAAATATCGGTCCCTTTCTCTTTGCTTTTTGATGCTGGTAAGTTTTGAAATTTTGCCTCCCTGGTACAGCTCTTGGTATGCATACATGTTTTATATATTGATTTTCTTTGGCGGGGTGTACCTGGTACACCGGATACAGAAGGCACGCACCATTCGCAATGAGAGAGAAAAAGTACAACAACGTGAATTGGAACAAGCCCGAAAAATTGAAAAAGCTTACCGTGAACTGGAAATAGAAGCCGCCCTGGAACGACTTCGTTCCAAAAGTATGGCCATGCGCCATACCTCAGAGCTGCAGGGGATTGTTGAAACAGTATCGCAACAAATGCAGCGTATTAATATGAATATCAATGGCGGCGTATTTATTGTAATAAATGATGAGGTTGACCCTGATGTGCCCATCTGGGGATCGGGCGGGGCAGCTGATTATGTAAATAAAGCCGTTGTTCCCTTTTTAAACAAGCCCATTTTTATTTGTCTGAGAGACGCCATAAAAGAGAGAAAAGGTTTCATGGTTGAGAAATACTCAAATGAAGAAAAAGTGGAGTTTTTTGAGCATTTATTTAAACATAAACCCTGGAATACAGAGCCCAAAGAACGGAAAAAACATATGCTATCCCTGCCGGGCGGCTATACGAGATCGCTGACCAATTCAGTACACACCAGTATATTTATAATCAATAATACGGGAAAAGTATTCTCTGATGAGGAGAATGATATTCTTATACGGTTCGGAAAAATTTTTGAACAATCCTACGTCCGTTTTCTCGATCTCCAGGAAGCCGAAGCCCAGGCAAAAGAGGCGCTTAAACAGGCATCGCTTGACCGGGTCCGCGGAAAAATCGCCAGTATGCGGTCCACAGAAGATTTAAAGCAAATAATTCCGGTGATCTGGCGTGAATTGACGGTGCTCGGGATCCCTTTTATTAGATGTGGCGTATTTATTTTTGACGAAGATCATTCAATGATCCGGATCTATTTATCGGCCTCTGAAAAGCATTTAATTGCTATATACGATCTTCCTTACCGGGCAAATTCGTTTACCGTTAATGTTGTTGAGTATTGGAAGAAGGATACGGTCTATAAAGAACACTGGGACCAGGAAGATTTTATCAAGTGGACGCATTCAGTTTCCGAACAAGGACAAATTCGGGATAAAAAAGACTATCCCGGGGCCGACAAACCACCCGAATCGCTTTATTTACACCTCATCCCCTTTGAACAGGGTATGTTATATATAGGAAACAAGGAACCGCTTACAACCGATGAAATTGATTTATCGAAATCACTGGCCGAGGTGTTTTCAATAGCTTATGCCCGTTATGATGATTTCAACCAATTGGAACATGCTAAGGAGAAAGTGGAAACAGCGCTTATAGAACTTCAGGCTGCCCAGCAGCAATTGGTACAGCAGGAGAAGCTGGCTTCCCTCGGGCAGCTTACCGCGGGCATTGCCCACGAGATTAAGAATCCACTGAACTTTGTGAATAATTTTTCAGAGTTAAGTATTGAAATGGTTGAGGAGGTCATAGAAAATCTGTCAGTATTTAGTAATGAGCTGTCAAGAACCGGACGTCAAAATTTGGAAAAAAATATAAAGAGAAAGCCTTTTTTGGGAAAGGTAGCCGAAGCGGGTGAGGGGGCAGAGAATGGAAAAGAACAGGAAACAACGGCTGATATTAGTGATATACTCTCCATCCTTTATGATATAGAAACGAACTTACGTAAAATATACGAGCACGGTCACCGGGCCGACCGCATAATAAAATCTATGCTGCAGCATAGTCGTGAAAGTAGCAGGGCGGTGGAACCGGTCAATCTCAATACTTTGATTAAGGAATTTGTAAATCTATCCTTCCACGGCATGCGGGCTGGAGAGCATCCTATCAATGTGGATATAAAACTGGACCTGGATCAGCGCGTGGGAGAAGTCGCATTGATAGCAGAAGACTTTAGCCGGGTAATAGTGAATTTGTGTAATAATGCATTCGATGCAATGCGCGAAAAAGCAAATAGTGGCGGTGGGGGGGGAGATAATTATTTGCCTCTATTGAAGGTACGAACAATGCGAAGAACCGGGGAAGTAATTATTGAAGTTGAAGATAATGGAATCGGAATACCGGAGAAAATAAGAGACAAAATTATGCACCCTTTTTTTACGATAAAAAAGGGAAACGAAGGTACAGGTTTAGGACTGTATATCACCAATAACATCATCAAAGCACACGGAGGCAGCATTAGAGTTGAAAGTACCGAAGGCGTTTCGACCACTTTTTCAATATCTCTGCCTGATCATTATGAGAACGCATAAAATTATGATTGTTGACGATGAACCAGATCTGCAAATGCTGATCCTCCAGAAATTTCGAAAAAAAATATGTGATGAAGATTACGAATTTCACTTTGCAGAAAACGGCCAGGAGGCTCTTGATATGTTAAGCGGTGCTGATGACATCTCACTGGTTCTTACAGACATCAATATGCCCAAAATGGATGGTCTGACGCTGCTGCAAGAACTGCAAAAAAAGAATAATCGTGCCTTAAAAACCGTCATCGTTTCGGCCTACAGTGATATCAAGAATATTCGTACGGCCATGAATCGCGGGGCCTTCGATTTTATAACCAAACCGATCGATTTTTTTGACCTCGAAATGACCATAGAAAAAGGGCTGAGAGAGATTGACTATATAAAGAAAACGGAGAGCCAAAAAAAGCGATTGGATGCAGTTCAGGAGGATTTGAATGTTGCCGCTCGCATTCAGAAAAAAATTCTGCACCAGGAATTCCCGCCTTTTCCCGACCGTGACGAATTTAGTATTCATGCAGAGATGCATACCGCAAAAGAAGTGGGCGGTGATTTCTACGATTTCTTCTTTGTCGATGATACCCACCTTGGCTTCGTAATTGGAGATGTGTCTGGTAAAGGAATTCCCGC